>CAZVOS010000294.1:0-4746 GCA_964628845.1 uncultured Bacteroidales bacterium
ATTTATGGTATATATTTATCTTTTTGTATTTTATATGGGACTCTTGAATTGAATTTAAAAGACTTTTTAAAATTTCTGCATTGCCTTTATTTACAAACCCTGAGATGTAAACATCTTGTGCGATTGACTGACTTAGTAATATTTTAAAAATACAAGCGAGTATTAATATTTTTTTCATTTTTGATTATTTTTTAATTATAAAAGTTTATTTGTTACCTGAAAGATAATCTGAGATATAAAAGACACTTTTAACAGGTGTTATGACAGAGCCCATCCAATTATATGAAATTTTAATTTCCAGAGATTGATTGTTTGAGTGTCCGGTATCAGTCCTGTAATTACCCAATTTGCTTAATAATTCATCCGTTCTCAGATAAAAGATACATGTATCACCAAACACTTCGAACATCTTTGTGTTATTAAAACACAAGTTTTTTTCAACCAACAAACAATTTTCCTTTTTTTTCAGGTCACTTATTGTAAGCATAATGTTTTTTTTACCCGAATTCGTCCACACAATCTTAAAATACGCTTTACTGTCAATTAAGCATGAAGAGAGAGAGGCATTGGTTGCAGGTTCTAATAAGCTAATACTGGGTTCGTTATACCCTATAAAAAAATAATATTTCTCATTTTTTTTAAAATTCATCGTGTCTAAATACAAATCAAAATAATCATTGCATTTAATTATATCATTATATAAATGATACTGCCCTGTAATTAAATCATTATTAATATTTACCGAAGATATCAATAATATGGCATTATCCAATTCTCTATCCATATCATTTATTATATTGTTGATTATTCGTTCAGAATTGGGGGTACAAGTACACTGGGATATTTTGTTTATCCAGTTGTAATAATAATCAATAGTATTTTTATTAAAGTCAAAACGGTTAATAATTTCGTGTTTATGTGCTGTATAAGAATCACAAACATGATGCAGATAAATGGTTCTTGTTTTAAGCTTTTTAAACATTTTGCCTATTGAATGGGCAATTGTATGTGCATCGTCCTTATTAATGTTACCAACCAAATAAATATCCTGTGCAAAGAAATTATTCGCATAAAAAACAAAAGCTATAAAAAAAACGACTTTCATTTTCTAAGGAATTATTTTATATATAGGATCAGTCGATATGGGTTTTACTGGTGTACAAGTACTTTCGCCTTTTAAATCAAAATCAAACCTAAATCCGTTTTTCTTTACTACTTTATTATCAGTTGTTCTCTTTACAACACAAAAGAAATAATGTATTTCTTGATATTTATTATTTTTGTCTAATTTTAATATTTCTGAGCGATTATATTCTGAAAATACAAGTCTTTTATTTTTTAAAACACTCTTTTCAAGTTCAGTAAGTATATCTTCTATTGATTTATCACTACAATATATGGCTGGCATCATTATAAAATTCGAAGAGATTGTAAAATAAATTTCCTCATAATATTTCATTGTACTAAAAGAGCTTTCCCATGAAAGTGATCTTTTATTGGTATCAAATATTATATTAATATTTATTTCGTCTTTATTAAGCACCGTGATATCTATTTGATTGGTGTATTCGGGTGTTTTATTATTAGAATTTACGGCTGCTCTGAAAAACCATTTACCCGTGTATTGCGGGGTATATGCGAAAGTATTGGCTTTGGTTTTTATTGCTTCCCACTCTGAATTATTATTCTTTTTCTCCCAAAACAGGATACGGTCTTTGTCTTCTTTTGATATAATTATTTCAATTTCTTCCCCTACTTCGATAGTTTTCATATTTTGGTTTTTCAAAGATATATTTACTACTTTGCAACTATCATCATCAATCACTTCAATAATAGCATGCTTCGACTTGTCAAATGATGGTCTGTCGCAATCGATAATTGCCCAATATGTCCATTTACCAGTCTGAAGTGGAGTGTCTTTATGTGTATAATCTGTGTTTTTTATTGGAACAGGGAGGTCGTCTTCACGTTGTTTTACCCATCCAACAACTTTTCCGGTGCAACCTTTTAGTTTTAGGGTACACGGTGCCCCTAAATTAATTTTATCTTGTTGGGGTGTAATATACCCCGCCGAACATGGTGGTGGTAGTACCACAGTAACTTCGCATATATCGGACCATTCAGGCGGTTTGTTGCTGCAATTTACCTGTGCATGGAATTGCCATATTCCTTCTTCTACTGGGGTGAACTTATACGGGTTAATATTTGCGCTTTGAGGTATATCTTTCCAGTCTTTTTCGTTCTTTAATTTTTTTTGCCATGTAATGATGTTCCCATCAGGATTCTTTAAAAAAATGCTATACGATTCTCCCAAAAATATTGTTTTATTCTTACTAATCACACCTGTACATCGTTTAATACATTTTATTGCCTCAATACTGCATATTTCACTGAACTGTTCACTGCCATCCGAACACTTTATTTTTACACGGTATTGCCAGGTGCCAACAGTTTGGGGCACATCCGAAAAGGTGTTTGCAGTATGTTTTATATCTGCCCAGGCTACATTATCTTTTCTTTTTTGCCATGATATTATAATCCCATCCGTAGAATCTAATTTTATGATGCTAGTTGATTTATTAATACAAATTGTATCTTTAGTCCAAGACATTTTCCCTTTATTGCAAGGTATTGTATCTATTGAATCAGTTGTCGCAGGAGGGTTATATAAAATGTAAAAATTTCTTATATTGTTTTGGATTTGGTTTAATCCTATCTCTTTTTTTAAAGAATCAATTATTAGAAAGCTTTTTATTGTATCTTTCCCAATGCAATAAGATGGAATGAGATAATCAGAAAAAATTAAAAAAACTGCATTTTTCTCTTTTTCAAAAACAGAATTATAAAACTGTACAAGGTTTTCATATATAATATCTTTTTTTAAAGTATCACATACATACATAAAAGAATCGTTAACTTTTATACTTTCAAGAATACATTTAACATTATAAACTTGTTTTTCTATTGATGGTTTTCCAAAAACATTACCTATTTTTTTATACCATCTTATATACCATTTTTCCTCAAAATCCTTATAAATTATAGAATCTGTTATTTTAATAAAACTTATTTTTTTATTTAAATGAGCAAAATAAAACATTTTTTCCTCAGCTTTTATAGAGTCTGGTCCATTATATATACTTCTTATATTTTCATTAACAGTATCATTATTAAAAATATTATTAAAAAACACGGTTTTAATATTAATACAGGTTGTATTATTTTTATTATATGATTTATCAGTTGACTTTTTGGCACAAGAAGATAAAAGAACTATGCAAAAAAGAAATACAAATATATGTGTTGTTTTTTTAGTCATAGTTAAAGCGTATTTAATTTTACAATAATTTCATTTAATTGAATTAAGTTATTTTTTAAAGTATCAATATTTTCATTTTCTTGTAGATTTACTTTTTTCAAATCTTTTAAAGAATCAATAATTTTCTTAATTTCTTCATTATTATTTAATTGTCTATCATTTCCTGTTAATGTTGTTATATAATCAATAAGGTCCTGTATGTCATTTATTCCTATTTTATTATTATTACTTATTGTTTGATTTATTCTATCAATCACATTAGCATTATTAACATTAAGCTGAATTCTTCTAATAGGCGTCCTTAGCAATTCTAGTTGACATTTTAAACCTTTAGCTGCAAGTTGTAGTTTTTGGTCATCGG
The DNA here is from genome assembly GCA_964628845.1 of uncultured Bacteroidales bacterium. Taxonomy (GTDB): domain Bacteria; phylum Bacteroidota; class Bacteroidia; order Bacteroidales; family PXBB01; genus JAKIYU01. Next base: position 3,681 of record CAZVOS010000294.1, read on the forward strand.
TGTCCTGATCTGAAATAAAACTTATAAGTGTTTCGTCCTCAAGAATACCCCATATTTCCAATTTTTGTTCCTTAATACCATTATTATTATATGTGTGGATTCTATGTTTTTTGTTCACTATACTAACATCTTTAAAAAAAACGTTATCATTGCTTTTACACAAAGTAAAATTATAAAAATCAGTTATATAATTATCAGAATTAATCATTGGTTTCTTTGGTTCTGGTGGTAATTTAGGTGAATAATCCAAATCTTTAGCTTTTCTTAAAATTTCGTTCTTTTGTTTATTCCAAGCTTCATTTAATTGAGGATATTTCTTCATTTTTTCTTCATATTTTTTTATTTCATTTTGCCCCGTAGTTACTATACGTCTAAAAATGAATTCGTAAATCCAGTTGCCTGTAAAAAGAATATGTATTGTTGCAATAACTGCATATATAGCAGAAATAACAATTATTATTATTGACGGTGTATCTTCTTCAGACACATGGGTAATAAACGAACTTATTTTAAGAATTGTCATAAATAAAATACAAGCATAAAATAATTTGCTAATAACATGATAATACAATATTTTTATTTTACAACTTTTAATTTCATTTTTGTAATTTATTGTTTCATAAGGCATACCTGTATGTTCAATAATTTTTTTTATATTGATAGCCTTAATATACATCGGCTGTGGTAAGTGCGCTATAAAAACAAGCATAAGGTCTATCAAAAAATAGAACAATAAATACAATATAAAACCTGTCGCAAAAGGTTGTGCTTTAAAATAATTTTCATTTGGTAAAACCTCCCATAAATTTGCTAACCCATATATTTCAAGTAATAACAAAATCCCCATTAAAAAGGACATTAATCCATAACTATAGGTGCCGTAAAGTCCTCTTAATTTAAAACCGGAGTACTTTACACTAGTGGTTCTTTTTTTCATTCTTAACCAGTATGTATTCATTATTTCAGTCGATGGCTGATATTTGTTATTTTCTTTGTCAATTAAAATATTATCCATAATTTTAAAGTTTAATTATTTTTTTTAAATATACTCTGTTCTTATTATTTT
>CAZVOS010000295.1:0-4726 GCA_964628845.1 uncultured Bacteroidales bacterium
AAAATATGGACTCGCTTAATAAATACAGTCTGTTAAATGAGGATAGGTATATTTACAGGCCACTGGCAACATCAGATGATTTATTTGGCATAGAACAGATGAACTCATCGGGGAGCATTTCGCGAGGCATATCTGTAGGTAACAATCAGGATGCCAGCGTAAGCTCTTCCCTTAACCTGCAATTGTCGGGTAAGCTTTCGGATAATCTGAATATAAGAGCTGCTATAACGGATAATAATGTTCCTGTGCAGCCCGAAGGGACGACACAACAAATTCAGGAATTCGACAAGGTTTATATACAGATATATAACGATAAGTTTCAGCTTACTGCGGGAGATTTTGAAATAAAAAACCCTGCTGCTCATTTTATGCGTTTCAGTAAAAAAGCTCAGGGCGCCATGACGGATTTAAGATACGGTATAAAAAACAAGGAAAATAAACTACTATTTACTACAACCACTGCCGCAGCTTTATCGAAGGGACGTTTTGCCCGCAATATACTTAGGGCTGTTGAAGGTAACCAAGGACCCTATAAGCTGCGGGGCGATAATAATGAACTCTATATCATAGTACTTGCAGGCACCGAAAAAGTATATATAGATGGCAAGCTGTTGCAACGTGGACAGGACAGTGATTATATTATTGATTATAATACTGCCGAACTCACATTTATGCCTAAAAACCTGATTACTAAAGACAAACGAATTATTGTAGAGTTCGAATATTCGGATAAAAATTATGCACGCTCTATATTTTATACAGCAAATACACTAAAAAGTGAAAAGCTCGACATACAGATTAATTTTTTTTCAGAACAGGATATTAAAAGTCAGCCACAAAACCAGGAACTTACAAAAGAAGATGAGTTACTTATGAGTCAGATAGGCGACAGCATTTTGATGGCAGTAACATACAATATAGACAGTATGGCTTTTTCAACAGAGTATGTAATGTATAAAATGCTTGATACTTTGGTTGGAGGTATTGTTTATGATTCGGTTTTTGTATATTCCATTAATCCCGACAGCGCCCATTACCGGCTTGGCTTTTCTAATGTAGGTATTGGAAAGGGCAATTATGTTCAGGAACAAAATGCTGCCAATGGGCGGGTTTTTAGATGGGTAGCTCCTATTAATGGTGTTAAACAAGGTAATTATGAACCCATTATTTTGCTCATCACTCCTAAAAAGCAACAATTGTTTACAACAAGAATAGCTTACAAAATAAATAAAAGTACCGACACTTATATAGAAATGGCCGTCAGTAATAACGATATGAATACTTTTTCCGATTTGCATCAACAAGATAATACGGGTATGGCCATAAAGACAGGCGTGGAACATATACAAAAAATAAACAGAGACAGTGTGCATATCTGGAAATTTAAAAGCATGCTTTCGCACGAGTGGACACAACACACATTTAAGCCACTTGAACGATACAGAGATGCAGAATTCGAAAGACAATGGAATATAACAACACTAACGCCATCAGAAGAACATTATTCGGTTTTAAATTTTCAATTGTTCGACAATAAAAAAAACTCCTTTTCTTATTCGGCAAACTCTTATCAAAAACCAGGTATATACAGCGGTTTTTTGAATAATATAAATACTGCTTTACACAGTAAATATCTCTTTCTTATACTAGAGGCCTCGCTTACAAACACAACAGATACAGCAGATAAAACCACGTTTTTGAGACAAAAAGCCACAGCAGGTGCAAAATTCAGATGGTTTACTCTGGGTGTTAAAAATGAATTTGAAAAAAATAAGTTTATATATACTGCAAGCGACACGCTTAGGTTACAGAGTTTCAATTTTGAGCAATACGAAATATTTTTACAGAATGCCGACACCCTGAAACAGCTTTTTACAGCGTTTTATCGTTTCCGCAACGACTTTCACCCATCGAACAATCAATTTAATTTTTCGTCCAAAGCCGATGAGTATGGCTTTTCGGCAACTTTAAGCAAAACAAACACCCAGAGATTAAATGTATATTCAGCTTACCGGAAACTTTACAGAATAAGCAATCATCTCATACAACAAGGTGTTAAACCCGATGAAAATCTGGTAGGGAGAATAGAATATCTGGGTAAGTTTTATAAAGAAATGTTTACTGTAAACAGTTTTTATGAAATTGGAACAGGATTGGAAGTGAAGAATGAATTTGTTTATCTCGAAGTGCCGACAGGGCAGGGTGCTTATACATGGACCGATTATAACGGAAATGGCATTAAAGAACTGGATGAGTTCGAAATATCCTTATATACCGACCAGGCCAATTATGTAAAAGTTTTTACACCAACAAACGAATACATCAAAGCATACGCCTGCCAGTTTAATCAGTTACTAAGCATTTATCCTGCCTATGCATGGAAGGGCAGCAAAGGAATAAAGAAATTTATAAGCCGTTTTTCAGAACAATTTTTCTTTCAGTTATCCCGAAAAACCACTGGCGATATGCTCAACGCGTATATTCCACTATATCTGAATATTGCTGACAGCAACTTACTTACTATTAATTCATCTGTAAAAAATATAGTGTCGTTCAATAATTTATCAACAATTTATGGTTTAGATTATACCTTTAACAGCAACAGAGCAAAAACACTTTTAATAAATGGGTTTGAAGCACGCACATTGAATATGCACAGTGTTAAATTACGTTTTAATTTAGCCAGAAAATTTTTTTTAAACATCTCCTCAGCACTTTCTGAAAAAAACTATACCTCAGAATTTTTTGTAAATAAGAATTATGAGATAAATATCAAAGAAATTGAACCGATAATAAGTTATCAACCCAACACCCATTTGCGTGTCAGCATTTTTTACAAGATGCAGCACAAGCTAAATGAGTTATCTGTCGAGAGAGAACAGGCAGAGATACAACAAATTGGCACTGAATTTCGGTACAGTAAATTAGAAAAAGGAAGCATTATGGGCAAGGTGGCCTATATTCATATACTATTTAATGCCCCTAGCAATACTCCTGTCGGCTATGAAATGCTCGATGCATTACAACCAGGACATAATATAACATGGAATATATTGTATCAGAAAAATTTAAAAAACAATATGCAGCTCAGCATGATATACGATGGAAGAAAGCCCGGTGCCAATAAAATAATTCATTTTGGCAGTGTACAGCTCAGGGCTTATTTTTAGCCAAAAAAAAAGCCGCTCTTTTTGAAGCGGCTTTCATAAAAATTGAATAGGGAATTATTCTCCGTAAACGATAGTAATTTTTTTAGCATAAAGCATCAATACGTTGGTAATTTGCATATCAACGTGATGAACTCTGGTTATTCCTCCTGCTTTCATGGCTTCAGTAATACTGCAATCGCCTGTTTGAATAAGACCAAGAATATTGGTTGCTTCTGCTTTTCCTGTTTTTGTGAAGCTTGTTGCATTTAATATTGTAGTTGTAGCTGGCATTGGAGCAGTTACATCAACGAATAAACCTACAGGGCCTACAGGGCTGGGAACTACGGCACAGCTAGTAACAATAAATGATGTGCTGAACAAGATTGCAAATCCAAGAAGTAATAATTTCAAATTTTTCATAGTTAATTTTTTTTTTAGTTTAATAATTAATTAATTTGAGTACAAAATTATATAAATCTCTTTAATTGAGAAATTTATTCCTGACAAAATTTTTTAAGAAGTATAAAAGCATTTTTAAGCCCAAGTTCAAAAGCTTTTTCCCAGTCTTCGCAGGCGCCTTTGTCGTCGTTAAGCTCTCCTTTAACCACACCTCTTAAATTGTATGCTTCTGCATAATCGGGTTGTAAAGCAATAGCTTTATCAAAATCTTCAAGAGCACTTTTATAATCATCAAGGAAATATTTTACCATACCTCTGTAATTATAACTGTCGGCTGAGTAAGGATCTAATTCAATGGCCTTATTGAAATCCTCAAGGGCTTCTTTATATTTACGGGCTGTAATTTTTTTATCTCCGCTTTTTAATAATTCTTCAACGGTTTTCGTTTTGTCCGCAAATTCATTTTTCCCTTTATCCTGCGATTGACAATTGGCACTTATAAAAACAATAAATACAAAAATTAAAACAGAGTGAACGTATTTTTTCATAACAGCATTTTTTTTTGCAAAAATATAAAAAACATATTAATTTGAAGCAAAATAAATTAAATATTAAATAAAATTTAGTATTATTGCCAAAATAAATTACTTATAATTTCTTTTTCTGTAGTTTAAACCAATACATAAAGGTATGATAAAACAAATTATTTTTATAGCAGCACTTTTCGTTACTTTTTCTGTTTTTACTTATACAGTGTTACGCTTTATTTCTTTTTTTAAACAAACCAAGCCCTATCCGATAAAAGATTTTGGCAAGCGTTTCATGATTATGCTCGAAGTGGCTTTCGGACAAACAAAAATTTTCAGGCAACCCGTTATTGGTTTTATACATGCCTTGGTATTTTGGGGCTTTTGTGTCATCCTTATTGGAAGCATTGAAATGGTTATTGATGGTATTTTTGGCATGGAAAAATCATTATCGTTTTTGGGTTTGCTTTATAATATTGTTTTTGCATCGGCTGATGTGTTTGCTTTTATCATTTTAATTGCCATCATCATATTTTTAGTCAGACGTTTGTTTATGAATATCAAGCGTTTCAGTGGTTTGGAGATGACACACAAAAACCACATGGATGCTTATGCAGCTTTGTCGCTTATTGGCTTGCTTATGATAACGCT
>CAZVOS010000296.1:0-4717 GCA_964628845.1 uncultured Bacteroidales bacterium
GTTATCGTTAATATCGGCTATCTCGCTGTTTACAAACGGTTGTATCTGTACCTGCCTTTTACTTAGGGCAAAAAGTGAATCTTCAATCATTTTAAGGTCTTCTTTAATTTTGTTTTGTTCTTGCATAAGGGCAACATACTTAGGGTCGTTGGTGCGTGTTTTGCCTAGAGTAAGCATCAGTTCTTCCTGTGCAAATGAACTGTGTAAGAGATTTTCGAGAATATCGCGCAGGGCGTCAATGTCTTCTGCCATATTTTGTTGAAGCATGTCTTCTTCCATCTGTTTTAGTTTATCCGATAACTCCTTCATCTGCGAAGAAGCATTTTTTTGCGATTGGGACGCTTTTTTGCTGTTATTTTTATCTAGTTGTTCGGAGCTTTCTTGCATCTCTTCACTTATTTTATCTTGCATTTCGTCGGTACGCTCAAAATTATTGGGCTTTTCGAGTTGGTTGTTCTTTTTATCCAAGTCGTCCAAGTCTTTTTTCAGAGCGTCAAAATTTTCTTTAAGCTTTTCTTGTTCTTTTTTAAGAGTATCAAGGGTATTGTTTTTTTGTTCGGTTTTTTCCGAAAGTTCTTTTTGTTCTTTTGTGAGCGTATCAAGCTTTTCAATGGTTTCTGACAATTTCTTTTCAAATTCAAATTGTTTGTACAATTCAATGCTTCTGTCCAATTCTTTTTCAACATCTTTGGTGTTGAGCTTCATCTTGTCGAGTATGTCTTTTACTTTGTCCTTGTCTAGTTTTTCGAGCATTTTTTCCAATTCTTCGAGCATTTTTTTCATCTCATCAGTCATCAATTTTTCGAGTAGTTTGTTAAGCTCTTCCTGTTTTTTCAGGATGTCTTCGTTAAGGTCCTTGAATTGTTTTTCCCAGTCCTCTTTTTCTTCGAAAGTTTTTTGAATATCTTCGGTTTTTTTCTCCAGCTCTTTGGTTTTTTCAATAAGTTGTTCTATGCTTTGTTTGTCCTGCCAGCTCAGTGTTTTTTTATCGAGCAACCTTTTATTGAGTTCATCAATGCTTTTCTGAATGCTTTTGGCTTGATTTAAAGCAGCTTGCATATCATTTTTTAGTTGGTCGGATTTAGTGTCAGTTTTTTCTTGTATTTCGTTTTTAGTCAGTGTTTTATACAGCATGGTACGCGAGCGGCTGCACTTGCTGCCGTTTACACCATCGTTATCCCATACTTCAAAATAATACTCAATAACATCGCCCGGGGTATAAGTTACATCGTTAATATTAAATTGATGGTAAAACTGCTGCTGGGTTATGGTATTATTGATGGGAATGGGAGCTGTTTGTGCGTTTTTACCGCCAATGTCGGATAATACAGCATAATTAAAACTCAGCTTTTTAAAACCATAATCATCTTTTATTTGTCCTGAGAAGAATAACTGATTGTCGAAAACAGAATCTTTAAATTCTTCTACACTGATTTCAGGAAAAGCATCAGGAATAATATTGATAGAGTAGGAGAGGGAGTCGGCAGAACTTACATAATCGTTTTTTGTGCTAATTGTATAATTGGTATTATTCAGAAAGCGTGAACGAAACACATAATAATCAGGATTTGATTGCATGGGCTCTAGCGTAATGTTATTCATTATAAAGCTGATGTGTTTGGTGTCGCGGGTGGTAAAATGCCAGCTTACAGTAGTGCCTGTGGGTATAGTCATATCGCCGGTATTGTTAATCAAATCTTCTTTTTTATTCAGATAAGCAGGATAAACAAGGCGGGTGTAAAAATTAAGAATGATGGGTTTGGGCAAAACTTTCAGATTGTAAGAACGGGTTTTAAAATCTGCTGCATATAAATTGAAGTTTACATCTTTCTGTACATTGCGGAAGACATACTGGTGATGGCTGGGTGTAATTTTCTGAAGCAGGAAGCGGTTTGTACCCGATTCAATATAAACATCGGCTGGAATTTCTTCGCCCGTTACTTTTACATCGAGCACAAAATCTTCGTTTTGAACACATTTTAATTCATTGTTAGCGATATTGAGCTGAAAGGGGGCTTCTTTTTCGAAATAAGTGTTGTAGTTGACAATTCTTTTTGTGGAGTCGGTAATAACTGATGGAGAAGCCAAAAGCAAAATGCCAAACACTAAAATAGGCGGCAATACGTATTTGATATATTTTCTGTTCTCTTTAAAATTCACTGCATTGCGGAAAGTAAAGGGCTTAATAAGCTCAATTTTCTGATTTATACCAGCTTCTATTAGTGTGCGGGTTTGGGGGTGGGTATCTTCTAGTTTTTTAAGCTGTAAAACATTGAGCAGTTTATCGCCTATTTCCGAAAAATGAGCACCTATAATCTGAGCTGCCAGCTCGTTGGATATAATTTTACCCAGCCGGTAAATTTTTAAAAAAGGAATAAATATAAACTTAATGATGATAACGGCATTAAAAAGGATAAAAGAAAAAAAGAAAACGGCTCTTATAGCACTGCTCAGATAAGCAAAATATTCGATAAGAGCGATGCTTAAAAATAGTATCAGAACAGATGTAATGCTGTAAATAATGCCTCTTATCACAAAGTTTTTATAATACTTGCGAATAAAAGCATCGAGTTTTTCGAGCAATATCTGGTAATTGTTTTGCATCTTAATTTATAAACACTGTTTATATAGAGTAAGCGTATAACGTAAATCAATAAAAATAATTACACAAAATTACGAAAAAAGCTTTAAACAATAGAAATACAAAACCGCAAAGAACGCAAAGTTTTACGCAAAGAACGCTATATTGACTTTGGGTGAGAGAATAATTAAGAGTTCGGAGTTTCAGAGTTCGAAGTTGGGACGTAGTTTCGACAAGCATAAGTTATAAAAAACAGCCATTGAATATAATAATGCTCACAAAAAATGATTATATTTGTATAGGTTATTTAATCTGATAAATATGTTTCACACCATAGATATAGACCGGAAAAACCTTACTATAATGGGTTTGAAATTCCCCGACATAAAAACATTAGAAAGTATCGCATATGCTATCTGTAATATTTTTTTATTATTATTCTTTATAGCTTTTTCAAACGCTTCATTTTGCCAATCAATCTCTACTGTTTCTGAAATTTATAATTACAATATAAATGACATATTCCATATATACGAATTCGGTTCTTCGACAGGACATGGTTTTTCAACGCACAGCAACATTCAAATAACTGATAAATATTATTCAGCCAATAACGACACATTGTTTTATTCCCGCTCTGTAAAAACAGTCACATCTTCAAGCGACCATCCACAGTGGGTTTACGACATTTTTACAGACACAATATTTTACACCAGATTAGACTCACTTATTAATGCCGGAAACATTGACTCGGTTTATTATGACACACTCTATAATGGAAGAAAAATAAATTATGCCGATTACGTCTTTTCAATTTTGTCAAACAGTAATATATTTATCGATGCTTGTGGTGGTCCGTATTATGAATATTGGAATTATGAGACACATGTGTTACATTATTTGCAACTAAAATATTTTTTAAAAGGTACCGAAGAATGGGGTGTGCCATATTACGTATCAATAAATGATTTTTCCTTACCGTATCAGTACTTTTTATTATATCCAAATCCTGCACACGACCATATCACCATAAATTCATGCGACGGTACTTTTTCTAACAATAATATCAATGGCTATATTTCTTCAATTGATGGACGTATTATAAAAAAAATCAGCTTTAGCTCTGACAACAAAAGCTATTCAATAGACTTGTCAGGGATTTGTAATGGGATTTACTTTGTTCGACTTGAGACAAACAAAAATGTTTTGGTTTATAAATTTTTGAAAGAATGATAATTAAAAATACCCTATTAATATTAATTTTAACAGTTATCGCCCTTTCGGCATGTAAGCAAAAACAAATAAACGAAATACGAAACGACTTTAAAAAGTATTACGACTGCTTTGATGTGGATGGCTCTTTTGTGCTTTACGACCCGCAAGCCGATAAGTATGTTTTTTACAATAAGAGCCAGTTTGAACAAACATTCTCGCCTGCTTCTACATTTAAAATCTGCAACTCGCTTATCGGGCTTGAGACAGGTGTTATTAAAGATGAAAATTTTGTAATTCCCTGGGACAGCGTAGTACGGCAAAATCCAAACTGGAACACAGACCAGGACTTAAAGACAGCTTTCAAAAACTCAACAGTATGGTACTATCAGGAGCTTGCCCGACGTGTAGGCGGACAGCAAATGAAATACTGGCTCGACAAAGTCCATTATGGTAATGCCGACACCTCGGGCGGCATCGACAGGTTCTGGCTGAGCGGCGGGCTTCGCATTTCTCCACAACAACAAATAGATTTTTTAAAAAACTTACACGACAACCAGCTTCCTTTTTCAAAGCGCTCGATGGACATGGTAAAAAACATAATGATTACAAAAGATACGCTGGGCTTTGTGGTACGCGCCAAAACCGGCTGGAGTGCACAAGACAATATTGATATTGGCTGGTATGTCGGTTATCTCGAGAATAAAGACAAGGTTTATTACTTTGCCAACTGCATTCAATCCGAAAATTTAAATAACAAATCCTTTGCAAATGCGAGAATTGACATTGTTTTTTTAATACTTGGCGACCTTAAATTGAAAGATAAATAAATTTTTTTTAATATTGTTAAGAAATATAAAAAAACGCAAACACTAAGTTATACCGTAAATAAACAAGTTATTTTTTTAAAAAAATATTATTTTT
>CAZVOS010000297.1:0-4707 GCA_964628845.1 uncultured Bacteroidales bacterium
TTAAATATTTAGAAATTTATAAATGTAATCTTTACTTAAAAAGTAAAATTATTTTTTTTATTTATCATTTCACTTATATTTATGTAATTTACTTATATCTTTACGTTTAATATAAATAATATCATACGTTATATATGAAATATTTCTGTTTTACGATTCTTTTTCTGTTCATTTTTTCGATTAGCGGACTGACACAGGATGTATATGACTTATCAACAAAAAATAAGAAAGCCATAAAATCTTTTAATAAATCATTGGATTTCATAAAAATAAAAGACCTTGTTTCTGCAGAAAAAGAAGTTAAAAAAGCTATTAAATATGCACCAGAGTTTACAGAGGCCTATATGCTTCTGGGAGATATTTATGCCGACAGTAAAAGAATTGAAGAAGCATCACAAGTATATTATAAAGCAATTGAATTATCGCAGAATAAGAAGCCCTCATTATATTTTATTTATGCAAATTTTCTCATTAAATGCGGTAAATACGAAGAATCAAAAAAAAATTATGAAATATATTTAGAACTTAATAAGAGTAAAAAATTAAATTCTGAGATATTGGCATCCATAGATAAAAATATTGCTATTTGTGAATTTGCAATGGAATCTATAAAAAAACCCGTCCCTTTTACACCCATTAATATGGGAGAAAATATTAATTCGGAACATGATGAATACTCACCAATAATTACAGCCGACGACAGTATTCTATTATATACAAGACTGATAAAAGATATCAGAAATGCCAAAAGAGTACACGAAGACTTTTTTATAAGTTATAGGTCAAATAACAACTGGTTTAAAAGTGTTAATTTCGGAGCACCTGTAAACACATACAACAACGAAGGACAACCGACCCTGAGTGCTGATGGAAAAATTTTAATTTTTACTGCCTGTGAAGACTATGATGGTTATGGTGAAGGTCGCCAGGGTTATGGAAGTTGCGATATTTTCTTTACAAAAAAAACTGGAAATACCTGGCAAAACCCAAGAAATATTGGCAACCCTATAAATACACAATATTGGGAATCGCAACCCTCTTATGGCTCTGATAATCGCACCCTATATTTTGTAAGCAACAGAAAAGACGGTCTTGGTGGCAGTGATATCTGGAAATCAACATTAGGTGAAGATGGATATTGGGCTGCCCCTGAAAATCTTGGAAGTATTATTAATACTAAGGGCAATGAATTTTCTGTTTTCATTCACCCCGATAATCAAACATTATATTTTTCATCCGATGGTCATAAAGGATTTGGTGGACTTGATATTTTTGTATCACGTAAAGATGCTCTTGGCAACTGGACTACACCTGTGAATATTGGGTATCCTATCAACACACCTCAGGATGAACAAAGTTTTTTTGTTAATGCACAGGGAGATAAAGCTTATTTTTCGTCGGATAAAGAAGGTGGCTTTGGTGGCTTCGACCTCTATTATTTTGAACTATACGACAAAGCAAGACCTGTATTAGTAACTTATCTTAAAGGTGTTGTGTATGATATTAAAACAAACGAAAAACTTGAAGCAAAGTTTGAACTTATCGACCTTAAAACAGGAAAACTGATTGTTGAGTCTTACTCTGATAAAATTACTGGAGAATTTTTAGTAGCTATTCCAAGTAATAACGACTACGCATTAAATATTTCCAAAAATGGCTATCTGTTCTATTCCGAAAACTTTTCTCTTACTGATATAAAAACAGAAATAGACCCATTCATTAAAAATATTCCACTGCAAGCTATCGAAATTGGAGAATCAATAGTGCTTAAGAATGTGTTTTTCGATACCGACAAATACATTCTTAAGGATGAATCAATTGTTGAATTAAATAAGTTACTCGATTTTCTGAATAAATATAAAGCTATAATTATTGAGATAAGTGGTCATACAGATAATCAGGGAAAGGCAGAACACAATAAAACACTCTCCGAAAACAGGGCTAAAGCGGTATATGATTATCTTGTGAAGCTTCAGATACCTGAAAACAGGTTGTCTTATAAAGGATATGGCGATACACGTCCTTTAGTAAGTAATGAAGATGAAGCAGGAAGAGCGGTAAACAGACGAACAGAAATAAAAATTATCAGCCGATAATGCTTTATACGAACTGTTCGCCTTTTTCTATTTTGACATCATTGACAAATTTACGGATTTGTTGTTCATCTGTTTTTTTACAGATAAGCAAGATATTTTCTGTATCTACAACAATATAATTGTCCAAGCCGTGTATAACCGCCAGCTTATCTTTTGGTAAATTGACAATACAGTTTTTTGAGTCATACATCATAACATTTTTACCGACAATGGCATTGCCTTCGCTGTTTTTGTTCATATTTTCGTACAAGGATACCCAAGTTCCCAAATCCGACCACCCAAAATCAGATATCAATACATACACATTTGTTGCTTTTTCCATTACAGCAAAATCAATAGATATGCTGCGGCACTGTGTGTATGTTTTTTCAATAAAAGAACTTTCATTGGGTGTGTTATAAATTTTCTTTTCTGATTTAAACAAGTTATTTATTTCAGGAATATGTTCTTCAAATGCAGATAAAATTGATTGGGCGGACCAAAAAAAGATACCTGAATTCCATAGAAAATCGCCACTTTTAAGAAATGTTTTAGCAATTTCCAAGCTTGGTTTTTCTGTAAAAGTTTTTACTTTCCTTAATACTTTATCATCTCTCTGAATAAGTCCTTCGTTATACTGAATGTATCCATAACCTGTATCGGGGCGGTTTGGTTTAATGCCTAATGTAATAAGCCAGTTATTTTGTCGTGAATATTCAAGGGCTTTTTTTACAACAGCAACAAAATCATCTTCTTTTAAAATAATATGATCGGATGGAGCTACTACAATGTTTGCTTTGGGATTTATAGCAGATATTTTATATGTGGCATAGGCAATACATGGGGCAGTATTCCTGCGTGATGGTTCAGAAACAATCTGATTATCAGATATTCCTTTTATTTGCTCCTGAATAAGTGTTTTATAGGATGCATTTGTAACAATAAATATATTTTTTTTGGGTACTACTTTACAGAACCTTTCGTAAGTTTGTTGTAACAACGATTTACCTGTTCCTAAGATATCAATAAATTGTTTGGGGTGAGCAGTTTTACTCATAGGCCAGAACCTGCTTCCCAAGCCCCCTGCCATAATTACACAGTAATCATTTTTATTCATCACATTTAATATTAATAACTATAAAAAAAATTTTTTGCAAAATTATAAAAAAAACCAATATAAACAGGTTTTTCAGTCCTCTTTTAATTTTCTGTATTTAATACGTTTGGGCTCTTCATCTCCTAACCTTTTTCTTTTGTTTTCTTCGTATTCGGAATAAGTACCTTCAAAAAAATACACTTGAGAATTACCTTCAAAAGCCAGTATATGTGTTGCTACACGGTCTAAAAACCACCTGTCGTGGGTAATGACAACCGCACAGCCGGCAAAATTTTCGAGTCCTTCTTCCAATGCTCTTAATGTATTAATGTCTATATCATTTGTTGGCTCATCAAGGAGCAGTACATTAGCTTCAGATTTAAGAGTGAGAGCAAGATGTAGCCGGTTTTTCTCTCCACCTGATAATATGCCGCATTTTTTCTCTTGGTCGGCCCCACTGAAATTAAAACGTGCCACATAAGCTCTAGCGTTTATAGTTCGTCCTGCTACCTGAATCAAGTCGCTCCCACCCGAAATAACCTGAAAAACAGATTTTTGAGAGTCAATGTCAGCATGAGTCTGGTCAACATAACCAATTTTTACGGTTTCTCCAATCTCAAAATGACCATTATCTGGTTTTTCATGCCCCATAATCATCCTGAATAAGGTTGTTTTACCAGCCCCATTTGCTCCAATTATTCCAACTATACCAGCAGGAGGTAATGAAAAACTCAAATTATCGAACAATATATTATTACTATAAGCTTTGCCAATATTTTTTGCTTCAATAACTTTATTTCCTAAACGTGGTCCATTGGGTATAAATATCTCTAACCTCTCTTCTTTTTGTTTTACATCTGCATTAAGGAGTTGGTCATAGGCCGACAGACGTGCTTTAGATTTGGCATGCCTTGCCTTAGGCGACATACGCACCCATTCAAGTTCACGTTCAAGGGTTTTATGTCTTTTCGATTCTGCTTTTTCTTCTTGTTCCAGACGTTTTGTTTTTTGTTCTAGCCACGATGAGTAATTGCCTTTCCATGGTATTCCTTCACCTCTGTCAAGTTCTAAAATCCATCCTGCTACATTATCCAAAAAATACCTGTCGTGAGTAACTGCTATTACAGTACCTTTATATTGCTGTAAGTGTTGTTCGAGCCATTGCACCGATTCAGCATCAAGATGATTGGTGGGCTCATCAAGTAAAAGAATGTCTGGCTCAGAGAGTAAGAGTCTGCAAAGTGCTACCCTACGCCTTTCCCCTCCTGAAAGATGCACAATCTCTTCATCAGATGGAGGACAACGTAAAGCATCCATAGCTCTTTCGAGCCGACTGTCTAGTTCCCATGCATTATGTTGGTCCAGCAATTCTGTTACAACACCTTGTCTGTCAATAAGTTTTGTCATCTCTTCATCACTCATTGGTTCTGCAAATCTGTTGTTGATTTCCTCATATTCTTTCAGTAATGCTACTGTTTCGTGAACACCTTCTTCAACAATTTCTTTTACTGTTTTTGAGTTATCAAGCTCTGGCTC
>CAZVOS010000298.1:0-4693 GCA_964628845.1 uncultured Bacteroidales bacterium
ATTAAACAAGATATATCCTAAGGAAATACCAGCCAGTGTAGTTAATTTATATGTAGAAAATGTTTTTATTTATATGCAAATAGGGAAGAAAAAACTCAGTAAAAATCAAAACAAAGATTCAATTTCATATTTTGAAAAATCAATAAAAATACTATGTAAATTATATCCAGATAACATAAATGAAGATATTGCTATTTGTTATATTGAAATGGGTGATGCAAATAAAAACCTAGGAGAAGATTTAGAATGTTTATCGTATTTTGAAAAAGCTTTAGAAATTCTTGAAGAATTGTATGTGAATGGTTTACACCCGTTAATTGCAAAATGCTATGCGATTATTGGTACTATCAATTATAATTTAGGTAAATGGAAACGTGCAATTATTATGTATGAAAGATCCTTGGAAATAATAAATAAAATACCAGAAGATAGAATAATTAAATATAATATTGCAAGTTGCTTCTGTAATATTGGATTGTTAAAGTATCAATTAGGGAAAAAAGAAGAAGCGTTATCCTATTTAGAAAAATCTTTATATATATATAAAGAATTTTATCCTGACGATATAAATGATGGAATAGCTTCTTCATATAATAATATTGGACTTATTAAAATGGAAGTAGAAAAACATTTATTGAATGAAGAAGTAGTTATGCCATATTTTAAAAGTGCCTTAGAAATAAAAAAGAAATTATACCCCGATAGCAATAATAATGGGATAGCTTCTTATTACATTAATATTGGAACTTTAATGGCTAAATTGGGCAAAAATAAAGAAGCAAATATCTATTACGAAAACGCTTTAAAAATACTTAACAAATTATATCCAGATGGGTTAAATGAAAAAATAGCTATTTGTTATTCTAGCATTGGGGGTGTTAAAGATAATTTAGAAAATCATGAAAAAGCATTAAAAATTCTTAATGAAATATATCCATGTGGGTTACATCCCAAAATTGCATTAATCTATTTTAATATAGGGTTATATTATGAAGAAAGTCAAAAATTTGATATTGCTATTGATTTTATGCAAAAAGCACTTAAAGCAATTTGTTCTGGTTTTAAAGATAATGATTTAATCAAAAATCCCTCATTAGATACATATACTTTAGACGCTGTTTTATTAATTAAAATTCTTTTTAAAAAAGCAACATTATGCATTAAGACAAATAATATTTTTTTAAAGTATTTTCAAATTTACATTAATACAACAATTCTTGCATTCGAACTATTTGATAAAATATTGAAAAAATTTTGTTATGAAAAGGACATTATAAATATAGTAAACGAAATTTATTCTAGTGTCGCAAACACAATTTCAAATTTATGTATAACGGCTGTTTTCTTAAAAAATGAAAAATATTTAAAACATGCTTATGATATTTCAGAGCTTTATAAGGCTACTATTATGCGTTTATCTATTGCTCGGAAAAATGCCCTTAAAAATTTACCTAAAGAAGACCAAAAAGAAATGTCTGATATAAGACAGGAATTATCCGCATGTCGCTTTCAGATAGAAAAAGAATATACCAAAGAGAAGCCTGATAAAGAAAAGATTAAGCAAATCGAAAATGAATATTTTGAAAATATTCGCAAGAAAGAAAAAACAGAAAATGACATCATAGATAAATACCCACGCTACAGTGAAGTGTTAAAGAATTCACCAAGAGCTGGCGTGGAAGATATACAGACAGAACTGAAAGAAAATGAGGCATTGATTGAGTATTTTGTGGGAGTAAATGAATTATTTGTTTTTGTGATAACTAAAAATGCCTTTACAGTTATTAAAAAAGAGATTACCTCCGGCTTTGAAAAAGAGGTTACAGCGTTTTTCAATAGTATAAATCTTGAGGGCTATAAACAAAACAGTTTTAAATATACAGAATTGGCACCTGCTTTATACCAAAAGTTATTAAGCCCTGCCTTAGAAAAAATTAAGGGTAAAGGCATAACACGTTTGTATATTGTACCCGATTATTACCTGTGGCTGTTGCCTTTTGAAACACTTTTCCCGAAACCTGATGCTGCTGACTTAAAAGACAACTTAAATGGAATAAAATACCTCATAAAAGAGTACGAAGTATCTTATACTTTGTCGGGTTCACTGTTTTACGAGGGGAGGAAAAACAGAAATAAGCTAAGTAAAATTAACAAGTTTTTTGGCTTTGCTCCTGTTTTTTTTAAAGATGAAATGGGTAATTTCAATTTTCCGGATAATTTCTTTGGCAGCAAGTATCCTGATGATGATAGCAGGGGGCTGTTCAGGGTTTCATGCGATGGAAAAAGCTTTGAAACATTGGAAGAATCGGAACAGGAAATTGATTGTATTTCTGAATGCTTAACTGAAAAAAATGTTAAGTGTATAAAGAAAAAAGGAAGAGAAGCCCTAAAAGATGTTTTTAAAAATTTAATTAATGAAGATAATAAAGGAAGCGGTAACATCATTCATTTGTCCACCCATGCTTTCTACAATAAAAACCGACCCGACTTATCGGGCATTGCCTTTTTCCCACCTGAAGAAACAGAACAGCAACTTGAAAAAACTATTTTATTTTCAGGAGAAATATATGGACTTGAAATAAACTGTGAGTTGTTATGTCTGAGTGCTTGTGAAACTGCATCCGGCGAAGTGGTAAGGGGCGAAGGTGTGATGAGCTTGACGAGAGGGTTTTTATATGCAGGAGCCCAATCCGTATGCGCTTCTTTATGGGAAGTAAATGATGCTTCGACAGCAAAATTAATGACAATTTTTTATGACAAATTTGTAGATAATCAGAAAAAAGGAGCAAGTTATGCCTTACAACAGGCAAAACTGGAAATGATGAAAAATAATTTTTACTGTCATCCTTATTTCTGGTCTCCGTTTATATTGGTGGAATAATTTCTAAAAAAAATATCTTGTTTCCCTTTATTAATGCGGCTTTTAAATCTTTTTCGCACAATTTTGAAAAAAAATTGTTTATTATGTTATAATCATCATAAACCCTATTATTAATAAAATAGAAAAATAGTCCACATTTATTAATTTTTTTAAATTACAAATTATGGAGTACGAAAATGATATTGAAAATTTTATTAAAATGGGAATAGAGCTCAGATTTAAAAATTTTGAGAAAGAAAAAGAAAATGCTTTAAATGCTTTTTTAATGGCTTTAGAAATAATGGATGTATTTTATAAATCTAGTGCCCATATGAACTATGTAAAATGTTTTTTAAATATAGGAGAGATTTACTTATGGGTAGAAAATAATGATGTTGCAAAGAGCTATTTTTTAAAAGCCATTGATATACTCAATATTATTGATTCCGAATGTACTTCTGAAGAGCGCATCGCTTGTTATGACGGCTTATATCAAATATATGTGGATATTGACGATTATGATACAGCATATGAATATCTCGAAAAAATGATGATTATACGCTCTGGCTTTACTTGTAACGATGAAGAAGATGAGGGTGATTGGTAAAACATATAATGTTTAAAAATAAATTTTAAAAATTAGTTAATATTTAATAATTATAGAATAAAAAAAATGAAGAAAACATCCAATACAAAAGACAAGGGGGCTTCAAAAGAAGAATTTTATTATGAAAAGGCACTTCTTAAAATAAAAAATAAAGATAGCACAAGTGCCATAGAAGAACTAAATAAAGTGTTAGAAATCAACCCTGAGCATATCAATGCACTTTTAGAAAGAGCTAAAATTAATATAAATTTTCTCAATTATAAAAATTCTAGTGATGATTTAGAAAAAGTTATTAAAATGGAACCCGGTTTACTCGAAGCACATCTGTACTACGGGATAATAAAAATAAAAGAGTGTAAATACACCGATGCCATAGAAGCTTTAGTAAAAGCTTCTAAATCGGAACTTCTTTACAAAGAAGCTCTATATTTATTAGCCATGTTAAAGCAAAAATTAAAGGATTATACCGGAGCTGTTAAAGAATGTAACAAATTAATCAAATTAAAACCAAAAAAAGCGAGGTATTATATCATCAGGGCTCAATGTAAAGCAAAATTAAGAGATTATTCAGGGGCTATTGATGACTTTAAAAAATCTTTAAAAATTGACCCAGGCGTTTTTAAATTATTATGTTTATCTACATATTACGATTTTATACTGTTTTCACAAAATAATGCACATCATTATATTAAGCTGTTGAATAAAGATATAAAAAAATTTCCCTGGTATAATCAATTATATTATTGGAAAGCAATGACTTATGAAGTATTAGGGCGGCATAAAGAATCAGAAAATGCTTTAAAAAAATATCAGAACATTAAGACAATCCTTAGTGTAATGCTCTTTTTGAGAGTTGCCTTTTTGTAGCTTGAAATTGATTGTAGTCGTAATTAATTGGGTAATTATCACCACTGCCATCCCCAATAGCAGCTCCTAAAAAGCATGCTATGGGATTTGCTACAAATAAGGTTACCAATCCAATATTAATACTTTTTTTATAACCTTCTTCATCATATTCACTTGGTGGCATCATGAGTATTAATCCTATGATATCACTAACTAATAATCCAATTGCACCACCCATTAACCTGCTTGTATTCTTTACCAGATAAATATTCTGTATTATGTTAAATGGTATGGTGTCGAGATAATAATATCCTTTTTTAATAACACCAAGAAAACCGTTTGATTCGTTACCTTATTAAGAGAAACTTTTTATTCCTAAT
>CAZVOS010000299.1:0-4693 GCA_964628845.1 uncultured Bacteroidales bacterium
CGGGAGGGTTGCCTCCAACAAGGGTAAAATCAGGTTCATCTGTACAAACTGTTTGAAAGTTACCTAAAGAAACTGTTGGCATAGGATTAATAACAACAGTTGTAACATTAGCAGGGCTTGTTTGCCCATTTACTGAGATGATTAAGGTATAATCACCAGCCATTGCAGTTGTGGTACCGGGTATTGTTATATTCATCTGACTGGAAGTAAACCCATTTGGACCTGTCCAGCTATAAGTTGCATTAGGTACAGGATTAGTAACGGTTATTTCAAGTGTTTCTCCTTCACAAAGAGGCCCATTATTAATGATAGGAGGTGCAAGAATGCCACAGTTTGTGGTACCATGATTTGGATTACCCGTATTAGACTGGTGAAAATTAATATTACAAGGTTGATTAGAGTAATTACAAATTAAAAGGATATATATTTGACCACTTTGTGCATTAGGTATATTAACAGTCTCATTCCATGCTGTTGAATAGCTACAATCGACCGTATTTGCCTGGGTTAGTTGTGCTACACATGGAGAGGTTTGATTTGTAAAAGGACCCCAGCATGAGAAATCAATATCAACCTGTGGCGTACTGCTCATGTAAATATCAATAGGGCCTGAATTCAATACTTCCATATAATACCATGCGGGATTGGGTTGGGTTCCCAGACATGTATAATTTGCTCCTGATTGTGCAGAGCCAGCATTTACACCTGCAGGAAAATTATATACGGTATCCGTACAAAAGGGTAATGAGTTCTGACAAAGATTGTTTTGAGAATAAAGAGTAAAAGAGATTATCAAAAAAAGACAAGAAAGAAACCCCAAAATGAAATTTTTAATCATAATTATCTATACAACGTTTATCTTAATAGAGTAACATTACCCGAAACTTCCTTCTTTTTATTAGAGCCATTGGTATATAAAATCTTATAAAAATAAACCCCTACTGGAGCTTCCCTGCCATTGACTTTACCATCCCATGGTATATTAATATCATCACAATTAAATATAAGCTCACCCCAACGGTTAAAAATACGCATTTCAAACTCAACAACACCCTCGCCAAATGCATGAAAGACATCGTTCTTAAAGTCATCATTAGGGGTAAAAGCATTAGGGACATAGAAGGTAAAATTGGGACGTACCATCACATAATCAGTTGTAGAATCAACACAACCATATTGATTTTGGACAAATAATGACACCTCAAAAGTGCCGGTATCGCTATACGCATGTTCAAAATTCGGGGCATAATTAATAGTACCATCACCCATATTCCATACCCATGATACGGCACCAGTAGAATTATCGAAGAATGTTATCATTGGTTCAAGAATATTAACAATCTTTGGTGTTGCAAAGAAGTCTGCTACTGGATTGGGATTGAGTGTTACAGTGGCATTAGAAGTATTGATACAACCAATATCATCTGTAGCAGTAACTGAATAGGTAACTGAATTGACAGGTTTTACATTAATAACAGGCAAAGTGGCCTGATTACCAAGAGTGGCATCGCCCGGGCTGGCTGCCCACTGGTAAGACACACCTCCACCAGCCACAAGACTTACACTTTCACCAATACAAATAGATTGTGTAGGGGGTTTAACAGTTACTACAGGTAATGCTTGTACAGATACGGTAACAGTATCCCATCCATCGCAGGCACCATGAATAGTAACGTAATATTCAGTAGTTTGCACAGGACTCACATTAATTACAGAGCCAGAAGAGCCATTGCTCCAAGTGTAAGACGTACCCCCTGTAGCTTCAAGTGATGCAGTACCTCCCTCACATATCAGAGTATCATTACTTATTGAACCATAGCCGGAACCTACGCTCACTACCACATCTTCGGTAAGAGTTTGGGCGCAGGCATCAGATACACCAACAATGTAAGTTGTAGTTTGGGTGGGAGAAACTGTATAATTTGATGTTGTGGCAAGACCGTTATCCCAAGAATAGGTGTAGGGCTCCATACCTCCGGATACAAGAATAGACAAATCAGCACTTCCACCACATATCATTGTGTCGTTACTAATAAACTGTGTTGTCATCAGCTCATTATTTAAGATGTAAACAGTAACAACTGTTGTCCCCGAACAGATAGAAGTTTGCGTAGTAATTGTGACAGTAACCGTTGGGCCAGGAAGCCCTGTAAATATGGGTTGTATGTTAATAGAAGCCGTATTTGAGCCAATAGGTATGGTTACAGAATTTGGTATTTGTTGGTAATCAACACCATTAACAGCAGTGCCACCAATTGTATAGGTGATGGTCATGGGTTGTGTTACATTCTGTGTGGTTGAAAAAGTGATGGTGGCATCGCTGCAACCTCTTATGGCAGCAGTATCTATTGCGCCAACGGCTGTATAAGAAGTGGCAATATTTACAGCATTTGTTGTAAAACTATTTTCTTCGAGAAAAACGGCTGAATCATAGGCAGAGTCGCCTGCATCACCTACTGCAATTTTAATGGTATATTCTACACAGGGAGTTACTTTACACCATGCAGTAAGTACTGTTGTAAAACCGTCATATTCTATACTTGAACCACTGGTATTATTAACATAATATTGAGAGTATGAACTCGCATTAACATTATCAATAGTAACAGGGAGCGTAGTTCCTGGTATAATAGCAATATTTTTATTGGTATAATTGCCACCACTTGGATTGGGACCTGTTACAAAGAAGCCAAAAACGTCATTAAAATTAGAGCCCACCCATTCGGGATATTCTTCTGAACCAAAAACATATCTGAATTTTATAGTATCCGATTCAGGAATAAAGTTAAACTGTAAGTAACAGGCATCATTGATAGTATAACCAGGTATAAGTGCTGCCAGTTGGGGGTCAGAGCCAGTGTTATTTGTGAATGTAGTACTGCCACTTACATTTGGACCAGTAGCATCCATTACACTGCCCGTTGATAAGATGATACCTGATGCAAACCCCAGATTAGTCGGAGTGCCTCCTGTAGTAAATCTTCCATTTGAGTTGTTTCCTCCCACATAAGTAGCATTAGTAAAAGTTAATCCCCCTCCTACCAAAACATTTACTAATTGACTGGCTGTTTGATTAGGCGTTATAACTAACTGTGCAAATGTTACATTAGAAGAAATAATAAAACTTATTAACAGGGTACTGTATAATAATTTAAAAACATTTTTCATAGAAAGATTTATCTGTTTTTTGTTTTATTAATTTAAAAACCTTATCAAAGACTATTTTTTTTATAATAGTTGCCTTTAACAAAGCATTATTATAATAACTTTATACAAAAATATAAATAATATTTCTTTTTTCAAAAAAAACATAATCATTTATACATAAATTTAGAAATTTAGTTATCTTTACTCATTAAAATTTAAAAAATTGTCATATGGAAAATTTAAAGAATTATATTGAAAGTAACAAAGAACGTTTTCTTAGTGAATTGTTTGAGCTTCTGCGTATCCCATCGGTAAGCGCTGATGAAAATCACAAACCTGATATGTTGAAAACAGCAGAGCTCATTAAACAGCATTTATTAAAGATTGGTATTGATAAAGCTGAAATATGTGAAACTGAAGGTCATCCAGTAGTGTTTGGAGAAAAAATTATTAATCCCGACTTGCCTACAATCATTGTTTATGGCCATTATGATGTACAACCAGAAGGCGATTTGGAATTATGGCATACACCTCCTTATGAGCCCACCATCATTAATGATAAGATTTATTGTCGCGGTGCCGATGATGACAAAGGGCAATTGTTTATGCATGTAAAAGCAGTTGAATATATGATAAAGAACAACTGTTTACCCTGTAATGTAAAATTCATGCTCGAGGGAGAAGAAGAGACTGGTTCTGAAAGTCTGTACACTTTTGTTAAAGACAACAAAGAAAAACTCAAGGGTGATGTAATACTTGTGTCCGATACTTCGATGATTGCCAACGACATACCATCAATGGATGTTGGTTTAAGAGGTCTGGCTTATCTTGAAGTAAAAGTTCAAGGGCCAAACAGGGATTTACATTCAGGTGTTTACGGAGGTGCTGTAGCCAATCCTTTAAACATACTTTGTAAAATGGTGGCTTCATTAACGGATGAAAATAACCATATTACCATCCCTGGTTTCTATGATGATGTGCTCATAGTTAACGAACAAGACAGGGCAGAACTTAATAAAGCCCCTTTTGATATAGAAGAATATAAAGCCGATATCGGCATTAAAGATATATATGGAGAGAAGGGCTATACAACTATTGAGAGAACTGGTATCAGGCCTTCTCTTGACCTTAATGGTATATGGGGTGGTTACATCAAAGAAGGTGCTAAAACAGTGCTTCCAGAAAAAGCTTTTGCTAAAATATCCATGCGGCTTGTACCCAACCAAAGCCCTGATAAAATTGCCGAGCTTTTTGCCAAACATTTTAAAGCTATAGCCCCATCATCAGTAACAGTAGAAGTAACTCCTTTGCATGGCGGAGATGCTTATGTGGCTCCATCGGACAGTAACGGATTTCTGGCTGCTTCAAAAGCCATTGAAACAACCTTCGGAAAAAGGCCTATCCCAACACGCAGCGGTGGCAGTATTCCAATTATTGCCTTCTTTGATAAAGAACTTAAAACCAAATCTGTTTTAATGGGTTTCGGTTTAGAAACTGATGCCATTCACTCTCCCAATGAACATTTTGGGCTTTTCAATTTCTTTAA
>CAZVOS010000300.1:0-4675 GCA_964628845.1 uncultured Bacteroidales bacterium
AAGTCTTTCTGTTTTAACAGGCATGTCTCTAAGCAGTCCCATAAACACATCCAAAGCTTCGCTTGTTTTGTCTGCTTGTGTGCCAATAAAGCCAACAAAAGCATTTTTCTTTAATGCCAGTGGAGGTGTTCGCAACGTAGCTCCTGTAGAGTAAGCCATAGAGCGGTATTCTCTTATTTCCTGAACAACAAGACCTGAAAAGCCACCTCCGAAATACTCATTAAACGCATCGTAATAAGCAGCTTGCTCTATATCATAATTATTGCCATTAACAATAAAGTATATCTGACTCTGAATGGCCTTTGGGTCATTAACAAAATACACAGTGTTTTCTTTTATTTCTTTATCCTCAATATGAACAGGTGATTTTGTTGGATTTATTTTTTCAGGAAATGTATATGTCTTTTCAATGGTTTTTCTCACTTTTTCAGCATCGTAAATTTTACCACAATAATGAATTTCGGTAGTAAAAGCCAGTGCATTTTTGAAACTCATTACCAGCCTATCTGCTTTTAACTTTTTAATAGCTTTGAGAGATAAACGCCTGAGATATTCAGAATCATCCCCTTTTCTGATGTATTCGACCAATGCCCTACCCACATCGGCTGGCTCTTTATCTTCCATTTTACGTCCTGTTTTTTCTTCTTCAAGAATAAGTTTTATTTTATCCTTACCTACATGTGCATCCTTAATCAGAGCATCAAGTAAAACAAGTGCCTGTGGAAAATGTTCTTCCATGCCTTCCAGATTAATATATAAATAACTGCGATCACAACTGAACGAATAAGTTGTACCAATTTTATGAAAATCGGATTTTACTTCTTCCAGCTTTTTACTTGACGTGCCAGCATAATTCATCAAATGGGCAGCGTAATCAAGTTCAATATTTTCATGACTTCCTATGCCTACTTTAAAAGTTAAGGAATAAATGTCATTATACGGGTTTTTTGTGTAAAAAAACGTAACATCTTCTTTTATTTTAATTTTCTGAATATCATTTTCAAATGAAACAAAATGGGGATGTCCTTCATTTGCTTTCATCTCATGAAACCTCTCTGCATAAGGAGACACAGCATTTTCGTTTGGTTTTACTGGGTCAAATCCTGGTTTTTCGAGTTTTTCCTTTTTAGGAAATCCCATCTTAGAATGCAGTGCCAAATAGTTTTTATTATAATAGGTTTGAGCAACTCTAATAACATCTTCCCTGCTTATCTTTTTTATTTTTTCAGGATAGCTTAAAAATTCATCTATATCTATGTTCTGAGTAAATGCCTGAGCCAAATATACTGTTCTCATCTGTAAATCTTCTAGTTTGGAAACAAACTCCACATAAAGTTCATTTTTACAGGCCTCGAGCAACGCATCATTAAACTTACCATTACGGAGGTTTTCGAGCTCATTTAATATCAAGTTTTCTGCTTTAGGAAGCGATTGCCCTACAACCTTAGGTATATAAAGAAGGAGTCCTGCTCCATGGTCAAGATTTCTTCCAATGGGTAAAGTTCCCGCAAACATGATTTGATTATCGAGTACAAGCTTATCTAAAAGACCTGTCTGTCCCTGATTAGACAGTATCTTATCGCACACATCTATCGCCACTTCATCTTTATGATTACAAGGAACTGTACGGAAAGCCATAACACCTATTTTAACTGGACTTAAACGGGCTTCTATAAATTCGCGTCCTTCGAATGGTTTTTCTTCATAAGTAGGATATTCGGGCACATCACCGCTATATAATTTGGAGAATTTCTCTTCAATCAATAAGGTTGCTTCCCGCACATCGAAATTACCAGCAAGTACCAGAACCATGTTATTGGCCACATAATAAGTGCGGTAAAAATGATACATCCTCATCAACGATGGTGTTTTAAGATGTTCCGTTGTACCTAGTGTAGTTTGTTGGCCGTAAGGATGATTTTTATAGATGTTTTTCATTAACAGTTCAAAGATGGCTGTAATAAAATTGTCGTTATACATATTTTTTTCTTCATACACCACTTCGAGTTCGGACTGAAAAAGGCGAAAAACAGGATTTTTAAACCTGTGACTGTACAAATCGAGCCATTTTTCGAGCTGATGGCCTGGGAAAGCATTAAAAAAGAATGTGATTTCTTCTCCTGTAAAAGCATTCAAACCACTGCCCCCTATACTGCGAACAAGTTTGTCGAACTCTGTTGGGATAGCATATTTACCAGCTTCTAACGATGCCTCATTTATTTTTTTTAAAAGGGCTTTACGCTCTTCATCATCCTTTAACTGAGACAATTCTTCATACATCAAGCTTATCCTGTCTAATATTGGCTTTTCGCTCCCGAAATCAGAAGTACCTAATTCATCAGTCCCCTTAAAAAGCATGTGCTCCAGATAATGAGCTATACCTGTTAAATCCTTAGGGTCATTCTTACTCCCAGCTTTTACACCTACACCCCCAAAAACACTATTTTGATTCAAGTCCTGATTTAATATAACTGTCAAACCATTTGCCAGTTTGTACTGTATTATATTGGGACGCTCATACTGAGCAAATAATGTGATTTGAAATAAAATAAAAATAATAATAAGCGATAAACGTGCATATGTTTTCATTGTATAGGATATTTTTAAAATTTATATAATGCAAAAATAATGTTTTAAGTAAATAAAGCTATTTTAAGGGCGTAATTTTAAAAACTTTTTATAATAAATCCCTTTCTGTGTCTCAATAGATACGTAATACATGCCTTCTGGCCACATAGTAATATGAACAATATCCATCTTATTTATAGTATGGTGCTGATACACCAATTGTCCCATAGTGTTATAAATCTTAATATGAAATGGGATTTCCTGTTTAAAACCTATCTTAACATTTAAATTATCTGTACATGGATTGGGAAAAACCTCTACATTCTCTGAAATTTGAAACATCTCATAAGAAGCAGATATGACTGTTGTATCAATAATTCTTACAAAGAAATCGTCAAAATAAAAGCCATCGGGTTTAGTCCATGGATACCAGTCACTTACAAGTTCAAATTTGAATTTAAGTTGTTGTCCTAAAAATGCTCCTAAATCTATCTGCTCCTGTACCCAGTTCAATTGTTTCCCTTCATAAGAAGGCAGACCTTCTATCATAGGATTACCACTTATTACAGTATATTTGCCACATAGGGGTATCCAAGTACTGCCATTATCATGAGTCACCGAAAGCTGAACATAATCGTATCCTGCAGCAACATTATATTTGGTTTTAAAATTTAATTCTGCAAATAAAGCCCCGCTTAAATCAATATTTTGCTGTGAACTTATAGATGTAAAGCTATTTCCCTGATATGAGCCATTAGGAGAATCTGTAATAGAGGATGGCGCAGAATAATACTGCGTTGTTGACGTACCCCAGGAGCTTGTTGACCAGTTATTAAGGTTTATACACATATCAGAAAACAGCGTTTGCATATGTCCGAATATTTTAACAACAGTATCATGCTTTGTAAAAATTCCATTGTTCATAACCAACAAAAACTTTACAGTATCGGATGAAGATATAGAATAGTCCAAGCTAAAGGCAATAGAATCAAGTTTAGTTTCTAGATGAGATAAGTTATTATATATCTTGGGAACGCCCACCGATTGAAAATTACTGCTTAAAGGAATGACAGATACTGTAAAGTTTGCAATGCTGTCTATACCTACATTCTGGATATTATACACAAAATACCCCTGATGAGCCCCAATAATATTGGAAGATAAATCAGTAAGAAGAGCAAACTTGCCCGTCAGATAAGCGGCATAAATATTTTGTTTCATATTATCCCTGCACAGATTTTCAATTTCACTCATTGGAGGCCAAAAACCATAAGCAGGTGAACCAATTTCTGAAGTGTATGCCAAGATTCTGGGTTTAGTAGTCTGGTCGCCATACATCCAGTCGATACAGTCGCCATTGGCAAGATAGCCCAAAATGCTAAATCCTGTCCCTGTTGTGTATCTGTTTTCGCCAGTCAGAATTTCTGAATGTTTCATAAAAGTAAGTGAATCGGGAGTATTTAAATTCTCTGTATAATTAAATGGATAAATGAGCAGGTTGCTGTACGAATGTCCATTGATTACAATAGGGAAAGTAAATTTCTGACACATGGATTTTAACAAACGGCTTTCTGGTTCCGAAAAGGCATGCGTGCCTCTGTAAGTATCCACACTTGGATCAGGCGAAGAGCCCTGATTATCGAAACCCCACATATAGCCAAAGTTTCTGTTTAAATCAACACCAAAAGTACCCCCAAGATTTGCTCTTCTGTTCTTCCGCCACATACCTCCACCCATAGGGTCGGTAGTTTCGTTATAAATATAACCATCCGGGTTTAAACAAGGTATAAAATATAATTCATAATTATTTATAAGATTTGTTACATCAGGATGTATATTATAGTTCTCAAGCAAAAAATACATATAAAAAATCATTTGCTGCATTGAAGCCGGCTCACGTGCATGAATCAATGCTGTATAAAGCATCTTTGGCTTTAACTGCTCTATGTTAGGATTGTTCGATATTCTGAGCCAGTAAACAGGACGGCCTTCGATAGTATTAAACGTATCAACAACTTGTTTCTGTGTAATAAGCTGGGGATAGTATGTCCACATAGTATCAAGCTCTTGCAGCATCTCCGAATAGGTATAAAAACCACCCATCGAA
>CAZVOS010000301.1:0-4675 GCA_964628845.1 uncultured Bacteroidales bacterium
CATCGCATCTATTGTTTCGCACCAGCCCTTATATCTGAATGTACCTCTGAACATGGTTTTTGTTTCAGGGATTCCGTAAAGTTCAACATAAGGGACAGAGTCTCTGTTGGGGTATATTTCAAGAAAACCTACATCAGGGAAATTGGTTTTAAGAGGATTTTTAAAAAGATCCTCAGTTGGAACATATACAATCTCATTATTCTTCATGTATTTTGCATCATTATTTCCTGCCATTACAACACCCTTAGGACTCCATGAGAACTTATATTTGAAAGGATTATTTGCTGCTTCCTCTGCTGGTAAAGCTCCGCATAATGAATAAAAGCTTTCAATTTTACCTCCTTTATTGTGGACATTATCAATAATGCGCATTGCAGACATGTGGTCAATACCTGGGTCGAGACCAAGCTCATTTAGAATAATTATACCTGCTTCTTTAGCTTGCGAATCCAATGCTTTCATTTCTGGTTTTACATAAGATGTTGTTACCATATTTTTCTTATGTTTTAAACAATATTTAGCTACCAGTAGATGATGGGCATATGGCAATAAGCTCACAGCTATATCATGTTCAGCAATCATCCTATCCAAACTGGCTTCATCATCAACAGTCCAAGCTAGAGGATTGCCATTTTTGTGATTGCCAATAATATCTTCTGCTTTCGATTTTGTACGGGTGGCTACTGTTACATAGAATCCCTTATTTAGTAAATATACTACTATTGGTTTAACAACCATTCCTGCTCCTAATATTAATATTTTTTTCATTTTGAAATATGTTTAAATTTTTTTTGCAAAAATACTTTTTTTTAATTCAATATTCAGATTAGTAAAAAAAAAAAGATTGGTTGAAGAATACATCAACCAATCTTAAAATATTTATAAGAAAAGTTCTTTCTATCTGTAAGGACCTCTTGGAGGGCGACTTTTTTGTTTCTTGATAATATAATTTCTGTTAATAGGAATAGTTTTTTTCTTAATCTTCCTTTGATATGAAGATTTATAACGTTTAGCAGAAGCTGATTTTCTTTTTTTAAGCATCCGCTTATATCTGTAATTTCTAGAGCATGAGGACAATAGACTCAATGCTATATAAAGTATTAATAATAAAATGTACCACTTCTTTAAATATCTCATATCATTAATTATAAATATTTATTTTTTATTACGCACTTACAAATCAGCATCTTATAAATCTGACAAAGAATTTATTTTGCTTATACTATTAAAACAAATAAATCGTTTCAATTTTTTATGCAATAATAAATAAAATTAATTAAAAAAAATTATTTTTATTAATTTTTTTCAAAAGTACAAAATAAAATGTTTTAAAAATTAAAAAAAATTTTTATCAAAAATATTAATTAGAAGTTATGTATTAAATATTGTGTTTTTTTAATATATCCTGAAATAAAGTATCATTTTGAGCATTTTCGCACCTTTCAAAAAAAACATCATACTTATCAGGTTCAATAGCCATAGCAACTTCAAAATAATTATATGCCGCTTCATTTTCATTAAGCAAATAATAAGATGCAGCAAGTGCAAAATTCAATCTGGCATCGTTAGGATAGATAATTAATGCTTTATGCAGCTCGGTTCTGGCATTTTCTATTTCTTTCATAACTATATATAAATCAGCTATTTCAAAAGAAAGTTCGTTAGTTTCTGAAATACCATCAATATCAGAAATAAGACGGTAAACTTCAATAGCTTCTTTAAATTTATCTTGATTTTTTAAAATAAATGCCTTTTCGAGCAGCAGCTCAATATTGTTTTCGTTTTCAGTTAAGGCACTTTCGATAAAATTAAACGCTTTTACATCTTCATCATATATCAAATAACAATGAGATAAACCTATGATTGCACCTACATCTTTATCATTATTTTTTAGAATACCCTTATAAACAAGCATTGCTTCATCCACATCTCCCATATCAAGGTGTGTTTCAGCCATTTCATAAAGGAATAAGGGATAATTGGTATCTTTATAATGCTTACATATTTTAAAGACTCTTAAATAATTTTTTGTTTTCCTTAAACATGAAATAACATTTAATATGGCATTTGTAAATGTGTCATCCATCTGAAGTACTTTTTCGTATGCACTGATAGCTTTATTAAAAAATTCCTCTGCTTCAAAAAGTTGTGCAGCAGAATACCAAGCATAAATAGAATCTGGATTTTTATTAGTATATTGTTCAAAGAAAGACAAACCATCAAGAGTACCGAGATGTTCGAGATATATATTTGTTAATGCATCAAAAACGGCAGAATTTTCTGTATCAATTTCTAAACATTCTTTAAAATTCTCAGCAGCTTCGTGATATTTCTTTTTAGATAAATAATAATACCCTAACTCTTCAAAAATTAAATCAATATCATTTACATTATTATTCAAAGCTTTTATATACTCGCTTAATGCATCTTCGTCTCTGTTCATATCCTCATAAGCCGAAGCACGCAATATATATATTTTAGCCAGATAGGGTTCTTTATTTTCAATTTCATCAATAATATTAAATGCTTTGTCATATTCGGCAAGTTCAATAAAAACTTCTGATTTTAAGAGTAGAAAATCGTTATTTGCAGGAAATATAATTAATGCATAATCAATGATATCATTAGCCATTTCAATTTCTTCTTCATCAAGAAAAAATTCAACAGCGTCTAACAGGTCCTCATTGTCAAAATAAAGGATTTTTGATTCACTAAGAGCTTCCTTTATCTTTTCATAAATAATATGATACTTATTTAAATCGTCGTGCTCCTCATCTTCGAAAGAAAAATCTCCAAAAGTCATCTCTGTAAAAAATTTATTGCAAAATTATAATTTATTAAGAGATACTCAATTTTTTTATACTTTTGAATCATTAATTTTTTTAAAACCACCTTTAAACCATGAGAAAAAGAAATATTGATTTTATAATAATAATGAGCTTTATATTTATTAGCATTAATGCTTGCAAAAAAGACAAGGGCGACGACAATAATAACAATAACGAAACTCCAGACCCCTGTAATAATATAGCAACGGCTACTGACAGCGAGAACAACACCTATAATACTATAGTTATTGGTAATCAATGCTGGCTGAAAGAGAATCTTAAATTAGGCACTAAGATTAATGGTCAAGAAACACCTTCAGATAATAATATCATTGAAAAATATTGTTATGACGATGATATAGCAAACTGTAATCAATTTGGTGGTTTATATTCATGGAATGAAGTTATGAAATATAGTATTACTGAGGGAGCTCAAGGTATATGTCCTGCTGGATGGCATGTGCCCAAAAGAAGTGAGATAGAGACACTAACATCACAAAGCGGTGTAACTGGTTTGTCGTTACAAAGCACAGCAAATGGCAGTGGCGCTAGCAATACTACAAACTTCACGGCCTTACTGGGAGGGCAGCGTGCTTTCAGTGGTGATTTTGATGGTTTAAACAATAAGGCAGATTTCTGGACTTCAACCGAATACAGCAGTAACACTTATGCGTACTCTATGAGCATTGTGAAAGGGGGTACAGCAATAGATAAAACTTTTTTCCACAAAACACTGGGATACAGTGTCAGATGCATTAAAAATTCTTAGATTTAATGAGATAGTGAGGCCTGTTTTTTATTTCATAAAACAGTTTGCCCAAATACTCACCTATTATTCCCATAAAAAACAGTTGCAGTCCGCCAATTATCAACACACTCAATATTACGGATGTCCAGCCCGTAACAGCTCTATCGGTAAATAAAGCAATATATAATGCATAAATACCATATAAAAAGGATAAGATAGAGATGAATATGCCTGTATAAGTAATAAAACGCAGGGGTTTAACCGAAAATGATGTAATGCCATTAAGAGCTAGCGAACACATTTTGTTATAAGTATATTTACTTTTGCCAAAGTTTCTTTTAGATGGTTTATAATATAGAAAATCCTGCCTGAAGCCTACCCAGCCAATTATACCTCGATAAAACAGGAAAAATTCTTTGAATTCAGCTTTAAGTATATCGGCAATTTTTCTGTCCATTAATCTGAAATCGGCACCCAAATGCTCTGTTTTAGAATCTGAAATAAATGAAAATATTCTATAAAACAACTTTGAAGTTGTTCTTTTTGCAAATGATACAGAGTTGTCATATTCAGCAATAGCACATACAATATCACTGCCTTTTTCCCATTTATTAATCATATCGAGTATAAGGTGTGGGGGATGTTGAAAATCAGCATCCATAGTTATTATACAATCACCGCTAGCATAATCAATTCCTGCTTTAAGAGCATTCTGATGCCCAAAATTTCTGGAGAATGAAATATATTTCACATAATCATTCTCTTTTGCAAGGGCTTCAATTTCTTTAAGTGTATCATCGGTACTGCCATCATCAATAAAAATATATTCCCTTGTATATGCCACCAATAGAGAATCGAGCAATTGTGCAACAGCACTTATATTTTGATATTCGTTATAACAGGGAATAATTACCGAAAGCTTTATCATGGTTATAATTTGAGTAAAATTACTAAAGATTTTGTTGTAATTAAAAAAATATTAATTTTGATTTCTAAGAAGAACAAAGTATGTTGCAAAAACTTAAAAATAAAATAATTAATCAGGGAACCAGATTTTATTTTATAAAAATTCTTCTGTCATACTTATTTTTTCTTAAAG
>CAZVOS010000302.1:0-1504 GCA_964628845.1 uncultured Bacteroidales bacterium
TGGCCAATAAGCTGATAAGCATTGCTGTTTCGTATTAAACCATTCTCGGGTATCAAGTAAGGTTCAATAATCTCGTTGCCTGTAGTCATGATGGCTATACGTGGTAATTTATAGACCAAAGGATTGGTACAGCCCACAGTGGCAAGGATTGCCATTTCTTGAGGACGGATAAAAGTCCCTTCTTTTAAAACAATCTCACCTTGTTTGATATCTTCAGCTTTGTATGCAATGTTTGTGTTTGTATAATCACCAGTGAATCTGATTTTAACTTCAGAAAGATGTTTAATTTTCTCGACAATAATCACACAATCGGCTCCTTCGGGTAAAATAGCACCAGTCATAATTTTACTGCATTCGTTGTACCCGATTTTTTTTTGCGGGATATCACCTGCTTTTATGGTTTCAATCACTGTGAGTTCATTTAGAAGGTCTTCGCGTCTTATGGCATAGCCATCCATAGCCGATTTGTCAAAGGGGGGCATGTCAATATCAGAAATCACATTCACGGCTATTACACGTCCATTACATTCTTTGATGTCAACAAATTCTGTATCGGTTTTTTTTATGTTGTTCTTAATAATATTCTGTGCTTCTTCAAAACTTATCATCATCATTTATTTAGGGGGGAATACATATTTAAAAATAAGGCCGAAATAATCACCTTTAAGTTCCATAGTAACATCGGGTGGGCTGTTAACATTATTATAGTTATTATAAAAAATACCTGATTTATACATGGGTTTGAAATACATGTTATAGGTTGGCCCAAAGTAAAAATAACCAGAAGTTTCAGTACGCCACTCAAAGCCAACATTAACCACTAGAGATGTGGAGAGCCAACTGGTGTATAACGCATGTTGTTTTACAAAATCGTTATTGGAATACAGATTGGTGGGCAGAAACTGAAAAGATGGTCCTAAAGTAGGTCCCATATAAACATCTTTGCTTAATCTGATAAAGTACGTAGCCAATATGGGTATTTCATACGAAACAACTCTTAGAGGGATTGAGGTATTAAAGCTGCTATCGGTAACAGTAAAATTAAAGTTGCGTTTGATATAATTAATATCTGTTTGAAGAACAAAATGAGGTGAAAGACCAAAGCGTATGGTCGCCCCAAATGAATAGCCCGTTTGAGGTGCAACGGCATAGTTGATGCCATTTTGTGTTTTTTCGTCAGTAACAATACGGAAAATGCTACTTGGGATGATAGGTTTAAAGTGGATACCAAAAGCATTTTTCTCTTTCTTTTTCTTTATATCTTTATTGTTTTCTTGTGAAAAAGAATGGTACGAAAATAAAAGTATCAGGATAATATGTGTTATTCTTAAAAACATTAATGGTTTTCAAAATTATCTTGCAAAATTAAACAATTTTAAACTAATTACGTTTAAAGCTTTGAAATGTGATGAAGATAGATAATTATTTTTCAGTTTAAAGGTAAAAAAAATATTATGATATGAATGAATGGGATATTATATTAAGAATTGCGGGAGCATTTGTA
>CAZVOS010000302.1:1514-4666 GCA_964628845.1 uncultured Bacteroidales bacterium
TGGGAGCTATCATTGGTGTAGAACGTCAATGGAGGCATCGTATAGCGGGTTTGAGAACCAATACACTTGTGTCTCTTGGGTCTGCCTTATTTGTTATTTTGTCAATTAAAATAAGCGGAGATACCAGTCCTTCTCGAATTGCCTCTCAAATAGTTTCTGGTATTGGTTTTCTTGGTGCAGGTGTGATAATGAAAGAGGGCTTTACTGTTCGTGGGTTGAATACTGCTGCCACCCTGTGGTGTTCTGCTGCTGTTGGCTCACTTGCAGGTATGGGTCTGTGGTTTATAGCTTCTATAGGTACTTTTGCAGTTGTTATTGCCCACTTTTCACTCCGTCCAATAGCAAATTATATGAATATGCGGCCTGCAAAGCTTGATTATTCTACTACAACCTATATTATTAAGATTTTTTGTAATAAAAATGCACTGAATCATATCAGGCTTGTAACTAATGATGTTATTAATGATTCGAAATTTCAAATAAAATCATTAAAAAATTCATCCGAAGATACTGATGAAAAAGTAGAAATTAATGCAGAGGTGTATATTTATGGCAAACATTCACAACAATTAGAAGAGATAATACGCAAGATAGATGCTGAAAAAGATGTGCTTTCGGTATGTTGGGAGGTTATTGATAAGAATGATGATTAATTTTAACTTTTTTAAGTGTCAACAGATTTAATGGATTATTACCAAGACCTTCAATATATTTAGGTGTGAAACGCAATACCTCGTCATAATACAAAACAACAACGGGGCATTCGTTCATCACAATGCTGTCCATTTGTTTATAAAATCTATGGCGTATAGTGTCATTCAGTTCGCTTAAACTTTGTTTGTAAAGATTATCAAATAATTCATTTTTAAAATGTGTGTAATTGGGACCTGCAGGGGCAAAATTTTTGCTGTAAAACAAGGATAAATAGTTTTCTGCATCAGGGTAATCGGCTATCCATGAGCCCCTGAAGAAGTCCACCTCCGATTTGGCAATGAGCTCTCTAAGAGAGCCAGGTGGTGATACATCAATTTTTATTTTAATGCCAATGTTGTTCAGTTCGCTTTGTATATATTGGCATAAATCAAGGTAAGAAGCATTGGTACTGAGTGTTATGGGGGGCAAGCCCTTGCCGTTGGGATATCCTGCATCGGCAAGGAGGCGGCGGGCTTTATCAGGCTTATAATCGTAAGAAGTTATAGTTGTTTCAACCAAAGAGGGCATGCCTGAAGGAATAAAACCCGAGGTTGCAGGCAAACCGATATTGTTTCGGAGGTACAGCATCATTTTTCGCCTGTCGAAACCATAATTGATGGCTTGTCTGATACGTTTGTCCCTTATAGGATTGTTGGCAGAAAGCTTTTCATTATCTGTTAAGAATCCCAGATATTCAGTATTCAGATATGGACACTTACTCATATTGAATTTTCCTGCATATTTCTCGTTTAACTTTCCGCTTCTGCTTAATAATTCATCTTTATAGGATGCATCTATGCCTGAGATAAAGTCGAGATTGCCTTTAGCAAATTCCAGAAAAGCTGTTTGTTTGTCGATTATGAATGTGATGGCTATAGCATCCAGATAGGGCAGGGGGGCTCCTTCATTATTTTTCTCAAAATACATTGCGTTTTTTACAAAAACAAGTTTCACCCCTTCTTTCCAGAACTTAAATAAAAAAGGACCAGTACCTATAGGGTTTTTTCTGAAATCTTTGCCGTAGTGTTCTACAATTTCAAAGGGTACAACAGAACAGTATTGCATGGACAACATTCCAAGGAATGGGGGAAATGAATGGTTCAGTTTAATTTCAAAGCTAGTATCATCAATGGCTTTGAAAGCATAAATGCCTTCATTTTGTGCCACTGAATTGAAAATCCATGAACCAGGAGAGGATACTTTGGGGTCAAGAATGCGATTAAAGCTATATACAAAATCATCGGCAATGACCTTTCTCGATTTCTCCTTAAAGAGCATATGTTCGTGAAAATAAACATCATCTCTTAATGTGAATGTATAGGTTAATCCATCTTCACTTATTTGCCAGCTTTTGGCAATGCATGGTTGGATATTCAGCATGTCGTCTAGTTGTGTTAACCCATTAAATAACTGGTTTACAGCCCAGATATTTGCCTGATTTCTGGCAAAAGCAGGGTCGAGTGATGTAATGCCTGCTGATTCATTGTATCTGAATACTGTTCTGCTATCATCAGCATTATTCTTACATGAGTTAAGCAGACTGAGTATTAGGAAGAAGAAAAATATTCTTTTCATAAATGAATTTCCTTTTATTAGTTTTTAATTTTTTTTATCAATTCATAATATTCCTTATGCGATGATAATTTGATGATATCCGTATCATTTTGCATCCTGTCAATGTCATTGAACCCTAAATCAATGGCTTTTTCTAAGGATATTAAAGCCGCTTCGGTATCAGTTTTTCTTATGAGAAGTATTGTTTGGAGGAAAGCTGTTTCAGGATTTTTTGCATCCAGCATGCAATACAAATTGATGTAATGGGTTGCTTCTTCTAAGAGGTTTTTCTTTAAAGCGTTATGCGAGTATGAATAAGCTGCAATACTTAAGTAACTGTATATCCTTTTATAAATTAATGCTTCTGCATTATTTCTATCTATCAATGAATTAATTTTTTGTGTTTCATCATTCCACCATCTCATATCTTTTTCCGACAAATTTTTAACATACAATTGCTGAAGGACTTGTTCATTTTTAAATTCCTTCTCGAGCTGTATAATTTTGTTTTGAACAGAATAGTTTTGTTCCAGCTTGCTATGAATTGTTTTATAATTACTTATGTCTTCTACACCATTCAGAAATCTTATTATCTTTTTATAGGATAAAAACTCAGGATAAGAATTATTCTCAGTATTAAATCTTTTTATATCAGAAAGTTGTTTATCAAGAAAAGTATTAATTAAAACTTCATTTTTAGGTAAGAGCCCTTTACGCATAGCACAGAATTCTAACCAGTAAAAGATATCATCAGTAGTATTTTCAGGAGCCCATTCGTGTATGCCATCAAAGACAATGAGGTAATGATTGAATTTTTCATTTTCGAGCCAGTTGTCTAGTTGGAGCATCTCGTTATAATTAAAATCAGCATTACCCACTATGCCAATATAATCGAACTTATTGTT
>CAZVOS010000303.1:0-4645 GCA_964628845.1 uncultured Bacteroidales bacterium
GCAGGATTTGATTATTTGCAAGGCACTGTCAGAAATATATAAAAGTGAATTTTTAGCCACACATCTTGCTTTCAGAGGAGGAACAGCACTTCATAAATTGTATTTAAATCCACAACCCAGATATTCCGAGGACATTGACCTGGTACAGATAAATCAGGGTCCAATAAAACCAATAATTGACCATATTCGTGAAGTTTTGTCTTTTTTAGGTGAACCCATCGTTAAACAAAAGAAATATAACAACACACTAATATTTAGGTTTGAATCTGAAATTCCACCAATAATGCCATTGCGACTTAAGGTTGAAATTAACTGTATGGAGCATTTCAATGTGCTTGGCTCCACAAAAATTGATTTTGACATTAACAATCAATGGTATAAAGCAAAAGCTACAATTACTACATATAAACTTGAAGAGTTGTTAGGAACAAAGTTGCGGGCATTATACCAAAGACGTAAAGGGAGAGATTTATTTGATTTATACAAAGGATTGCTAAAAACAGAATTAAATACTAAAGAAGTAATAAGTTGTTATCATGAATACATGAAATTTTCAGTAGAAAAACCACCTACACAAAAAGAATATCTGTTAAACACAGATAAAAAAAATCAGGATTCAGAATTTATAGGTGATATAGACTTACTGCTACGACCTGAAGAAGTTTATAATCCAGATGAAGCGTATCAACTTGTAAGGATGAAACTATTGGAAAAAATATAATAAATTTCTTTTGGGGATTTGTTGCGGTGGTTTGTAAGAAAAAGCAACAAATATTTTGTTGCTTTTTCTTCGACTTTGTTGTCCGACTAGGGGTCGTTTTATATTCATTCTAAGCCCTTTATTAATGTGCTTTTTATAATTTTTTACGAATTTATTTTTTACGGATTTGTCAATTTTATTTTATGGTTTTAACCAGATGCTTTGTCCATTATTTTTTTAATGTTTGATTACAGTTACTCGGTTTTTTAATAATTGAAATAAGCCCATCTATATGCTCAAATAAATGTGGTTTTACAGGATTCCACATGGGGTCGAGAATAAAATCAACACCTTCCATGCGTGCCAACTTTGCTGCTGGTACAAAGTCGCTATCGCCTGACACAAGTATTATTTGCTGCACTTGTTTTTTTAGTGTAATTGTAGCTATATCCAAACCAATTTTAATATCAACCATTTTTTGTGAGAAATCGAAGAACACATCTTTTTCTGTAAGTTCATCAACTGTTATTTTTTTGGAAAGAAGTTGTTTTGTTTTATAAGAATTAATTATCCAGTGGTTTTTACTTTCTAAAACACCAAGGCGCAGGGCTACTTTTCTTTTCTTTTTAAGTTCTTCAAAAAATTCGCATTGAAATTTATATTGAGGTGTGTTACCAAAATCTATTGCTTTACCGGATACAGGATTATGTTGTTTTTGGTTGTAAGGCAGGCAATCGTAATAAAATATACGGTACAGGTCGTAAGTTTCGTCATTTGCTTGTTTAAGGTGCCTGATGCACATATCCCATAAATCCTTTGCTGTTTTAGCTGGATCTGGATTTTTAATTTTCGTTATGGCGTTATATCTTTTTAGAAAGAAGCCACCATCTATAAGTATTGCTGTTTTTTTATTCATAATTTAAAAAAAATGCCTCTGGGTGGGCATTCTCGCTATAAAAAATAGTTTTTAATAGAAAAATGAGAATACGTGGCCAGAGGCGCTATAATATTTTAATACTGCAAAGATAATACAATTTTTCATTATATCGTAAATTTAACATTAAATTTAATGATAATTTATATTAATTTGATATAAAGTTCTCAAATAGTGTAATTTAAAAAATTATTTATTATTCCTCTCCTGCAAACTAATTACCTTATCCTGCAGCTCCATTATTTTTTTATTGGTCGCATGAAGTTGTTTCTTGTGTTTTTTCTCCAACTGAAGCAGGAGGGTAACAAAACAAATATATTTTATCAAGATAGTCTTTTGCTTTTTCGCCCATTGGTTTATTTACTTTATAAGTTGTGTATCTTGAATTGCGGGATTGATCATCCAGCCAATTATAAAAACCCGATATATCTGATGGGCAGTGATTACGAATCATTGACCTACGCGCAGCATGGCGACCATCTTCATGATATGCTCTTTTTACATCCGATATGTTTTTGCATGAACAGCCATTAATTATCGCCGGCAAAATTTTATTTTCAAAGAAATGAATTGAAGAATAAAACGCTGTGGTTATTACCCAGTCGTAATATTCGTTTTCGCTTAGAAGCTTATAACTAAGCTTTTGATTTCTTTCACCAAATACCTTTTTATTTGCCATTTTAGCATACATTTTCAGAATAGCTAAAGCCATCTGTTTGCAGTAGTTCTTCGTCGAGGTTTGTATTACAAACCAAGCTGATATCAAGTGTGTTATTAAACAGGCCCAGAAATGCATTTTGCATTTCATTTATTTTTGTATAGGCAAAAATAACAAACTTATCATCCAGCAAAAGTTCTTCTTTTATCGAAATTACCACTTTTGGATTTCGGTGAAAAAGATTTAGATAAAACTTTTCGGCTTTATAATTATTTTGTTTCAGATAATCGGCAAAACTTTTTGCAGACAAATATACTTTGGTTGCTTTTTCAATAAATTTTTCTACATGTATTTTATAAAGGTTGCTTTCAAAATCTTCTTGTTTTGCCTTTTTTCCGTCAGAAAAACCGTTTTTATAAGCATCAATAACAACATCGGCAGGGAAGTAGCTTTCGCTTATTTTTGATGAACTTGATTCATCTGAATATTTTAAAAGATACTTGTTAAAATCAATAATACCTGTTTGATTACAATCTGCTTTAGTCATAGTGATTAATGTTTTGTGTGAAAATTCATTGCACAAATTTAAGAATAATTTTATACGCGATACATTTTACAAAACTTTTATACGTAAATAAAACAATAATGTTTATTATTTTCCCCTCTCCTGCAACCTTATCACCTTATCCAGCAGCTCCATTATTTTTTTATTTGCCGCTGCGAGCTCCTCACGGCATTGCATCTCCCCTATACTTTGTATTATATTTTTGCCGTTGGCTGTTTGCACATGCCCGCCCATCGGCTCACCTACCTCATCAAAAAAATAACACAAAAAAACGTTTGAAAACATTTTTTTATTATTTTTGAAAAAAAATCAATATGAGCTTTGTACAATTTCTTCACGAGCATTTAACTTTTGTTATTTTGGGCTTAGCTTTAATTATTTTTGTTGTCAGTAGGTCTTTTATATATGTTGTTGATAATATCTTTAATATTATCTTTAAGTATCGCAGCAATAATAATAGCAAAAATAATATTTGTAGTTTCTGTGAGCATTTTAAAAGCAGCGAGCAGGCTCATACACCCAATAGTAACAAGGATTAAAATTGTTTTATGCCAATTTTCTCTTTTGTTGATTTTATCAGCAAACTTTAATCTTTGCGATTCTGTTTCGTAATGTTTATCGGTTTCGTATTTTTCGAGTTCTAACTTTTCTTGTAGGTGCATTTGAAAAATATCAACACCTTTATCAATAAGGTAAAATATAAGTTCATCCTGTGTTTTGTTAGCAGCATCAGGAAATGAATTTTTTATTTCGTAGGATTCTTGTTTCAGATGTTCGAGATTATTCTCTGTATTATTTGTTTCGAGCATATTATTTATTTTTTAAGCAATTCTATTATTTCATTCTTCAGTTTCAGTTGTTCCTTTAGTGCCTTTACTTCATCTTTCAGTGAATCTATCTGAAATTCAAGTCTCATTATTTTTTTATACTGCTGGTCTATTTCAATGCTTTGTTTATTGCCATGTCCATTAGCTACCTGATTTATACTGCTAATAGATTCGGGTTCTTCATCAAAGAAATATCCGATATGTACTTTAAAGTAAGAGGCTATTTTATAAAGATTATCAAGAGAAGTCGTATTATTATTTAATATGTATTGAACACCCGCATCAGTCATTTCAATATCTTCAGCTAATCTTTTTAATGTAATTCTGTTTTTTTTACATAAGTCTCTTATTTTCTGCAAGTTAATCATTTTTCTAATTTAGATTGTGTATAAATTTGAATTTATTTGCATTTTATTTTATAAAACACTTGCATTTTTAATTAAAGATGTCTTATATTTGCATCGTAAATATAACGATATTATTTAAAAGGAAACGGAAAAAAGTTATTAAATATTGTAAAATCAGGTGGTTATGGAAATAAAAATTGATTTTAAAGATTTACAGAATACGCTCGAAGCCAATGAGCATATGAAAAATTTATTGGTAAAAGCTGAGGCAACCCTTGCACGTATGCAAAGGCGTTTGCCCGATAGCAGCAAATACGATAGAGATGCACAAGCCTGTGCCAATACAAGAGGCGATATTACCAATTTTTTTGAAAGCCAGAAAAAACTAAGCCAGTGTATGAACTGCGGTGTTTGCATACATCATTTGCAGATAGACGAAAAACTTGGTGGAGTTGTATGCAATGCATTAAATGGTGATGGTATATTAATAATGATACCAAAGGAATGTGATTATTTTGAATTGTTAACATAAAGAAATACCACAAGGGCTTATAAGGGTGCGGTGTCGGTCTGGCGGTTAGAGAAAGTTGGCTGCCAGAATACTTGCGAAGGTA
>CAZVOS010000304.1:0-4637 GCA_964628845.1 uncultured Bacteroidales bacterium
TCGGGAGTTGCAAGTTTTTGGGCTTCACAATAACTCACTACGTGGATTATATCAGGGCTTTTTAGATTTAGTGGTTCTACATCATCCATCATGGCAGTAACAGATGCCAATTGAATTTTGGCTTTATTAAGGTCAGGTGAAAAGTAGTCAAGACCTGCCCTTGGTTGAAAGAATACC
The DNA here is from genome assembly GCA_964628845.1 of uncultured Bacteroidales bacterium. GTDB lineage: Bacteria > Bacteroidota > Bacteroidia > Bacteroidales > PXBB01 > JAKIYU01. Next base: position 178 of record CAZVOS010000304.1, read on the forward strand.
TGAAAATTATTATCTTCTAGTTCTCTTACAAGTTTAAGTAATGCCCTTGCCTTTGCCAAATCCTGAACACCCCAGGTATATTTTGGAGTATTGAGCATGGTTTGTAGAATAAAGTATCTGATACCCATTTTTTTTGCTGTAATTGCGGCAAGATAGGCAGATAAAACATAGGTATAATCGTCACCACCTCTGAATGAAAAATGATGTGGAATATTGGGCTCAAAAGGTTTTGCAGTCTTTGCAATGTATTTTAATGTCTCAAAATGTTGCACCAAATTTTCTTTAACACTATAGGGGCCTCTGCCATCTATTTTATTGAACCACCAGAAAGATAAGGCATGCCAAGCAATGTTAATTGTTTTTTCGTATATTTCGGCTAATTGAGGTATATTTCGAGTACCTGCATAAGTTCTAACAAGCATGGGTCGCGAAGCTTCCCATATTTCTCTCAGGTCATGCTCTGAATTAATAGGAACACCGCCACCATTAGATTTATTGCCCCATTCTTCACCAAAATTAGATTGACTCAATTGAGAACTGCCAACAGATACAATATCAAGGAAACCTGCCTCAGCAAGTATTTTTAACCATGATTTAAATTCCTTTTTGGCTTCTTCATAATTGGGATTATAAGGCCCAACATGTACGCGCATCAAGGGTGTGTAACCTCTTAAACGGTTGTGTTTAATTCTTTCAACCACATGGTCTTTTTGAGTACCAAAATTTTTATAGTTTAATTTTTTTTGTGGTTTTTCGAAGTTATAGTTGCCCTGATATATAATATTTTTAGCAAATGCAAATCTGTTGTCGTCGTAGTCAGAACACTGGGTAATATTTTCAGGAATATGTTCTTGGGGAATGCCAAGTTTTTTAAGAGTTTCAATTTGTGTTTCATCACCTGCGAAAACAGGAATTTGGAAATGGTATTCTTTTTCGATACGGTTGCATGCTTCTGGTAAACCAGCAAAATAGATGTTTTTGAGAGGGCCACCTTTTTCAAAAAACATATTGTTTTCCTTTAATAAGTGGAAAAGCTTTCCAAAGTTATTCTGTGCATCCTGTGGGTCGAGGCGAAAACTGAAACCAAGATGTGTAATTTTATTTTCATGTATCCACCTAATCAGCAGTGAAATATTATCAAGTTTTGAAATTTGTGCCACCGCATGATTAATAACCGCATTCCCATAAACCACTCTATAACCGCATTCTTCGAGCATTTTACCAATGGTTGAGATGCCTAAGGAATGTACATCAACGTCGGGACGGATTAAGCCAAAAATATAATTTTTAGTTTGAACTGTCATTTACAAAATAGTTCTTTTGAAAGTATCTACATCAGTATGAGATAGTCCCAAATTTTGAAGGGTACGGCCATTTGTATAGAAATCAATAATTAGTAATGACTGTGCAATATTTATTAATGAAGACATAAGGGGGGTTTTTACATGTGCAAGTTTCGCCAGCTCAACAAGAGGTATAAGCCCAGTGGGAATATCTTCAAGCAGCAGCCTGCTGTGCAATATTGCCGGTGCCAAAATTTTGTAGTATGCAGGATTGCTCTTAAGTTTTTCGCATAGTGTTTTCCCTTCTATGCCATGATAAGCATAAGATACCCAGTCGTTTACCGATAGTAAATCCAATCCAAAAGCATGTCCAACGGCTAATCGTTCTTTGTCAACCGATTCGATAAAACTGGCAATTGCCGGAGTCATATCATTATAGAAGAAAAATTGATTGCCTCTTTCAATAGCAGCTGCATTGAACAAAACTATAACTGGGTGAAAAACAGCTCCAATATTTTCTAGACTTGTGCGTAATATGTTTTCTGCTTTAATAAAGCAATTATATACACTGTTTACTTTATCTAGCACATAGTCTGTATCCTTGCTTGGATAGGCAGCAAGCAAAACTTTTTCCTTAACGCCAATGACCCTGACATTACCAGGCGATTCTGCCCTGCAAGCATAAATGAGGGTTTGTGCTTCGGCAATATAGATTCTTGTATCGGTTAACGCCCTAAAGGTATTAGCAAAATCTAAAGCACCCAAGGTTCTGCCCGGATTTAAAACAAGTATTTGCCCTGGGTGAAGCAGAGGAGCCATTTTTTTAGCCAACTCTCTGTGTGCATCGGCGGTTGTTGTTAGCATAATTAATTCGGCCTCATTAACAGCTTCATTTAAATTGTCAGTTATGTTGTATAAATATGCTGTACCTGTAATTGCCTCATTCAAGACAATTTTTTTTGTATTAAAAATAATACTGACAGCGTTGCGGTCAATATTGTACAAGGTTACCTTATGTCCTAATAGTGCAAAATGCCCTGCCATGGTTTGACCGCCATTACCTGCGCCAATAATTGAAATGTACATAGAATTTTTTTATTTTTTTAGAAAATCTGAACCAAGTGAGTCAATATATTTCTTGTAAATTTTTTTTAGCTTATAGTTAACTAATAAACGAATTACAAGAAATCTTTTTTGCTTTTTATACTGGACATATTTTCGATTATATTGTGGAATAAATCCACATTTAAAATGCAATAATATTGATGCTGTCCTCGGTATAGAAATTATATGCTCAACATATTTAATATCGATTTCTTTAAACTTATTAAGGCCATAAAGAAAGATAAGCCGTCCAATTCCTTTACCCTGATATTCTTTTCTCACAGCCAATCTGTTAGAACCGCCAATAGATGGATTATTCTTATATGTACCAATGCCATATGTTGCGATAGGTATTTTACCTTCTTTTAATAAAAATATTTTATTGAATTTTAAAAAATGATGTTTAGATAAATGTTCTTTCGCTTTGGAAAAATTATATTTTATATCATCATAGCTGTTATTAACAACATCAAGCCATAACTCAATATCCTCATTTGAATTCAAATCAATTTCTTTTTTTGTATAAGGATATGTATCGATTTCAGATGGTAAGTGACTTAAGTCCAACTGTAAAAAAATAACTGTTCTACTATAATTCAGTAAATACTTTAAATGTTGAATTATGCCATATTTCATAGATTCGGTAATTTATTAAAACTCATGCAAAATTATATCTAAATCATTGTTGTCGAGAATTTTTATATTTTCATTAATCTTTTTTAACTTAATACTAATCTCTTTCTCATCTTTTGCAGTTATTAAATAGCCGACAGGTCTGTCGGCACTTGATTGATTATTAACAATCTTCATTCCTATGGTTTTATAATAAAACACATTGTCAATAACTCCGGATTTAACCAATTCGTCAAATCCATAAAAATCTTTTATTATGCCATTTTTAGCATATATATAATTAATTAGAGCAAAATTTGTGTTTTGTAAGATTTTAACAGGTTCTATTTTTTTATCATGTAATATATCAACAAATGCCTGTAAAATATCAAAACCAGTAACCTTTTTTATAAAATGATGTTTTGAACCACCTCCTATTCGGGCACTAAATTCTATTACAGATAAATCTTCATTATTATGTATCATTTGAATCAAAAGAGGAGTATTAACTAAATTATAAGCATTTACAATTTTTTGGGCAATATTAAATATTTTGTTTAAAACATTTTTATCGTGAGTTGCCGGGAAGAAGCTTTGATTTATTGTAAAACGGTTTAGGTAATGAACTGATTTTATGTTTTTAGTAACCATAATTAAATATGGCTTACTATTAAGTACAATTAAATCGGCAGAAAACTCTTCGCCATGCACATACTCTTCAATAACCAAAGATTTAGAAATGCTATAATCTAAAGCTGTTTTAATAGCACTATTAATATCTTTTTTGAAATCAACCTTAGTAATTCCCTTTGAGCTACTTGAATCAACTGGTTTTACAACTAAAGGGTAATTATAACCAATATCATTAAATGTAATATCATTTAAAACGCAATATCTTGATGAAGGAATTTCATTTATTAAAAAAATATCTTTCATTAATGATTTATTTGTTAGGGATAATGCTGTTTTATAATCAATATGAAAGGGTAGGTTTAATTTCTCTGAGACATAAGCAGCAACAGACAAAGAAGAATCCATGCAAATAGTGAGGACTAATGAAACATGTTTTTGAATGGCTATTTCAAGCACTATTTCTTTATTAAGAGTACTTTCAATTATATGCTCATGTGCAAACATTCTTGCAGGGGGATTATTAAAATAATCAATAAGAATTACATAATACCCTAAATCTTTTAATTTTTCAATTAATGCGATTTGGTCGTGAGTACCACCTAAAACAATTGCTTTTTTCATATTTCTTTCAACACACTGATTATATTTTCAATTACATTATTTGAGAGCTTCCAATACAAAGGTAAACACAATATCCTTCTTGAAACATCTTCTGATATAGGACATGATTGATAATCCACAATTTTTGTATAGGTATTTACTGAAGGATAAAAATACCTGCGTGGGTAAATATTGTTTTGATTTAAGTGTTTTTCCGCTGTTAATAAT
>CAZVOS010000305.1:0-4636 GCA_964628845.1 uncultured Bacteroidales bacterium
CACTTACAGGAAATTTAAATTCTTCGAGCACTTGTAACATATGTGTGCCTACCAAGCCCGTTGCTCCTACTAAAGCGACTCTCATAATAAATATTGTTTATTTTTTATGAATATTAAACTTATCAAAAACAAAAATAGTATATTTAAAGGCATAAAAATACGATATGAAAAAAATAATCTTTTTTCTACTTTTTTTGCCATTATTCTCATCGACACAAATAAATTAAAATTTTAGCGATAGAGATTCGAAGCAAGTGAATTATTTTAAGTAACTTGATAGCAAGGCGGTATAAGGAGAGTGTTTCTCTTATAAAACAAAGTGGTTCTACGTTTGCGAAAATTATTTCTGGAACAAAACTGCCTGTGAACAATTACTGGCAAATCAGATTATGGAAAGTTTTACTTTTGTGATTAGAACAGAGAAATAAATATTTTGTATTTTAGTAAACTGCCACTTTTGCCACAGCAATTTTCTCTTGATTATATATTTTTACCAGATAAATACCACGAGGAGCAAAAGAAATATCAATTTTTATTAACGATTGACTTTTTAAATGTGATTTTGAATAAATCTTTTCGCCTAAAAAGTTGAATATTTCAATTATATAATCCTTCATCTTTTCGTTTACTGAATCTATAGTAACAGTAAAATTACCTCTTGAAGGGTTTGGGAAAATACTTATATGGAAAGAAGAAAAGAGTGATTCAACAAATGCACTACTGCATGGAAAAGTATAAGGCCCCCCCGGAGATCCTTTAGGGCAACCCTGAAACCAATTTGTGCCATCACAAAAATTACCATGAGTATCAATAATTTCAAGGGTATATCCATTTCCATTAGCCCCTTGGGGCCAAGGTGGATTTTTATCATATACAACCGATTGATAAAGTATCCCTGAATTATCATAAAGTAAAAGTGATTCTTCACTGCTACCCAAATCAAAATTAAAAGGTCCTTTTTTATTGCTTATTGCCCAAAATTGGTTATTAAATTTCTCTAAATCATTAAACAAAACTAAATACCCTGAAGATGGCAAAACAGTTCCTGTTGGGATTGTAAATATGTGATTATTTTCTCCATCACTAAACTTCCAACCAGAAATGTCAGTAACATCATTACTTATATTTAACAACTCCACCCAATCTCCAGCATCTGCTGTAAGTGATGATTTATAATTTATTTCGCTGAAAATGATTTGTTCTGCGCAAGGCATAAATGGACCACCAGGTGAACCACCAATACAACCTACAAACCAATTTTCAAAAATAGCAGGATTTAATGTGTCGTTTTTAAGTTCCAGAGTTCGCCCAGATCCATCTGCAGCAGGAGGCCATGGGAATGAGTCGTCATAATGCATCTGCAGCTTTTGTTCGTTTGCATAATCAGATAGCGTCAGTGTTTCATTTGAATTGCTAAAAGCAAAACCTGTTGGTCCTAAAACAGGTATGCCAGGATGTTGTGAATAAAACTTCGATGTATCTTCGGCTAACACAAGCCGTTCGCCTGGCTGAACAATAGTACCTGATGGGAAAATATATTTATTGTAAATTCTACTGTCAGAGAATTTCCACCCTGAAATATCCAACGACCCATTGCCATAATTGTGAAACTCAATCCAATCACCTGCATCTCGTGTGCTGTCTGAATGATAATTCAATTCACTTATTGAGAGTTTCCCTGCATACGGATTAACAGTAAAAACAGCATTAAAAATTGCATCAGAAGTGATATTAAGATTTATTGAAAGATTGGTATCCCGAACTGTCATAACTGCATTGGTATCCCAGTAAGCAAAATCAAAGCCCGGATTTGGGAAAGCGGTAATTGTGACAGGGTTTCCATTAAAATACACACCAGTCCATGGCAATGAATCAGGGAAAACAGTGTTAATTTTTATTTTTCCTGCTTCTGCCGGAAATACATTCAATGTCACATCTACCTGTCCAGACATCGAAAAGTGAGACTGAATATGATTTCTTACTTGCTCAGATCTTTTTGAAAGTTGAAAAAGTAAATCGTTATGGTTATTGTTAAAATCAGTCATTAATTGATATACAGAAGAGGTACCTTTATAGAGCTCAAATTCATTTGGCATCTCATCAATAGTCTGATTATACATAAAATTCTCAATTGCTGATAAACGACTGAAGCTGTAGGAAGTATTCATCAAATCGGCAAAACGATTAATAAAGTAATTTTTGAATTTTTGATTAAGCATACTTCTCTGCCAAATATTAATATAAGGATTATTGCTGTCGAAATTTAACATCCAGTTAATATGGTCAAAATAACAATCAACTTTTTCATTCGATTTTTGGATAAAAGAACTTTCCATATCCATAAGACAGAATCTCCAACGATAATTGGTTTTATCCGACCTATAAATTTTAATATTATTTATTAACCAATCTGTATTCCCAACCCATGTTTCTGCAATTATATAGTCGTTGTACCAAATCAAATCAAAATAATTATCAGCCAAATTCCAGAAGGAAGTATCAGAAGTATTTAAACTTTTAAATGCATTATAAGCAGTATAGAAAGAATCAACAGATCCTTTTAAAGGACGTAGAAAACCACCGGCAAAGGCACTTAAGGATAAAATATCCATGGAGTCAACATCTGCATTGTCTAATTCGTGAAAATATTCAGCATCTAATTTTTCACGCAATTCATAAAGTCCGTTGTAACCCCCATTAATAAAAACTGAAATTGGTCGCCATGCAGCGTAATAATTAAATGTTTCTTTACCCATCATTTCCTCCTGACAAGCATCCATATAAGGTAATTTCAAAAATTGATTGCCTCCATTTCTTAAATAAAATTTATTGTATTTGGTACGGTATGGTCTGTTAGGTATCAATTGATAATCAATAACGCCATCCCCTAATACTGCTTCATTCAGGTCAATTCTAAAAGGTATTTGTGCACTTGTTCTGCTTGCCCATCCCCCATCTATCTGTACGCTTGCATTCTGCGCAAAAATCAACTGTTGTGTTGAATCAAAATATTCTACATAAGTAGGCTTAACCCAATCGTAAAATACATTATCAATAATACCTGTTGGCCCATGAAGATTTACATTATCAGTAATAATATTTAAAACTGGTGTTACATGGTTGGCATATACAAGATATGAAGAAATGCTTGTAGGACTGGGCAAATATGAAGGGGCAAAGACTTTTGCCTTCAACACATTAAAATAAAACATATTTATAGGAAATCCTGTATAAATCTCAGAAGTAATAGTTGGGTCATTTCCGTTGACCGTATAATGTATTGAAGAAGGAATAGTATTAGGATTGCTAATACTTACATTGACAGCAGCACTATAGAAGCCAGTAGGAAGAGAAAAAACCGGAGACATAAGATATGTAGAAATAGTGTCGGACAAATTGTTTGTTGCAGAGGGTGTTGCCGTTTTGAAAAGTGAAATGTTTAAAGAAGCATTGGGAAAAGAACCTATGCTGTAATTAATATCCTTACAATTCACATGCAAAGAACTCAACATGGCTTGTGTAGGAGAAAACAGATAAATTGTTTCACCTGATTTTGAAATTTTAAAATTCGTGTGAAAATTTACACTTTCATTTAAAGTTTCAAAAGAACTGGACATTTCATTATATGCAACCTTCTTTATTGAAATATCAAAAAAATTATAAACGGTAAGTGGATTCGTTGTTACGACATCAAATGCCATACTTGAAATATTGCCGGCAGTAAGACCAGATGCTAAAAGTTCTGAACAAGGAATTAAAATCTGATGTTTGGCAGCCGAATAGGCATTACCAAAAGGTGCAGGATAACTGACGGAAGAGTTATGAACCATGCCATTTCCAATTATGTGATTATTAAGTTTTATATTTGGTCTCTGAGACACTCTAACACCATAATTTGTCGAACAAATAGTCAAAATAATATTCTGGTGTGCAAAAACGCAAGAATAATAAGGTGTTGTGGTTTGATTAAAAACAGAATTTGTTGAATACCAACCTGAAATATAAGAGCAAGTATTAATTAGTATATTCGAAATACCATCCCAATAGAATGGTGTAGTGAAAGTAAACGTATTCCAGCCAACTATAGGAGTAAATGCCCCAATATTTAATACATTAATAAATGAGGAATCTAGGGTTTTCCTGTCTTTTCCACTACAAAATATTGTTTTAAATTCCCCAGGTAAAATCTGAACATTGGGAAAAACCCACTTTGTTGGATTGGAAATATCATCTGTAAGAGAATAGTCTTGTAAGTTTACTGAAATATTGTGGGCGTTATACAGTTCAATCCAGTCAGGAAATTCACCATCTTCATCCGCAATACATGAATAATTTTTGTTTGAACCTTCGTTTATAAGTATCTGTGAACTCAGATTGCTACTAAAATAAAAGACAAAGGACATTGTAAAAAAAAGAAACTTTTGAATTACACAGTGGGTAGTTTTATTAACCATAATATTGGGTTCAAAGGCAAAAATAATAATACAAACTTAAGGTGGGTTCTAAAAATTAGTTTTTTTTTATTTTTTTCAGACACAAATCAGAACCCTTATAAATCTGTGCTGAAAAAGTAAACAATTATACAAATTATTTTAATTCATAAACAAAAATTTTATTTTTTATTCGACAATTCGCA
>CAZVOS010000306.1:0-4635 GCA_964628845.1 uncultured Bacteroidales bacterium
TGTAACAGGACTTGCGCCCGCCACCTATCAGGTAACTGTTACCGATACCAGTGGATGCACGGCTACAGGACAAACTACAATTAATGCCCTGCCGTTACCACCAGCCAATGCTGGTCCAAACCAGAGTATTTGCATTGGCAATCAGGCAAGCATTACGGCAACTGGAGGTACCGGCTATGCATGGAACAGCGGTCAAACAACAGCCACAATAAATGTAAGCCCAACCGTTACAACAACCTATATTGTAACTGTAACAGGAGCTAATGGCTGTACTGCTTCTGATGATATAGTAGTTACAGTTAATGCTTTACCTCTGGCTGATGCAGGAACAAACCAGGTGATTTGTATTGGCCAATCAGCCAACTTTACAGCGAGTGGCGGTGTTTCCTACCAATGGAGTAATGGAGGTACAACAACTAATATCAATGTAAGTCCAACTGTAAGTACAACATATACTGTTACTGTTACTGATATAAATGGATGCAGTGCTACAGATAATGTGACACTTACAGTTAACCCATTACCTCCAGCTGACGCAGGAACTGATGCATTTATTTGTTTTGGCAACAACACACAGCTTAATGCCACAGGAGGTAATGCCTATTTGTGGTCGCCTGCTGCTGGTTTAAATAGTGTGGATATAGCTACACCTCTCGCTTCTCCCACAATAACTACTACCTATGTGGTGAGTGTTACCGATATTAATGGATGTATTAATACTGATGATGTGCTTGTTACTGTTTGGGCTTTACCTCCTGCCAATGCAGGTAATGATACGGGTATTTGCCTTGACGACACCACACAATTAATGGCTACAGGAGGTGTTTCGTATGTCTGGAATACAGGCGAAAATACCAGTAATATAACAGTGGGTCCTAGCACCACAACCAGTTATTCCGTAACTGTTACCGACAGCAACGGATGCTCTGAAACGGATGATATAACAGTTACTGTTAACAACCCTCCGCAGGCCAATGCAGGCAGCGATACCCATATTTGTTATGGCAGCAACACAACATTAAATGCAACTGGTGGTGTTTCTTACCAATGGAGTCCCGCAGCGGGATTAAGTAATGTAAATATTGCCAACCCTATAGCCAATCCCACTTTACCTGTCACTTATACAGTTACAGTTACTGATGCCAATGCTTGCTCAGCTACAGATGATATTGCCATTGGCATATACCCGGCTCCTGTAATTAACTTTACTGCTGCACCTCTTAATGGTTGTCAGCCATTACTGGTTCAGTTTACAGACAATTCTACACCCACAATACAGTATTGGTTATGGGATTTCGGCGACCCTACATCCTATACAAATACATCTAACCTGCAAAATCCTTTGCATTTTTACCAGAGTGCAGGCACATACAGTATTACCTTATCTGTAACAACTACAGATGGTTGTACTGATATACACACTATTTCCAATATGGTTGAAGTGTATCCCAACCCTGATGCTTATTTCTTAATGAATCCTGCTGTAGGAAATATTGAAAACCCGACTATATACTTTCAGGATGCTTCTACTCTTGCTGTTTCTTGGGCATGGAACTTTGGTGAGCCCTCTTCTGCCGGACAAAATTTCAGCTCCATTCCAAACCCCTACCATACATACTCAGAACAAGGCAGCTACACGGTTTATTTAATTGTACAATCGAGCCATGGTTGTATTGATACCACCTCTAAGGAAGTTGTTATTAAGCCCGATTTTACTTTATATGTTCCTAATGTATTTACTCCTAATGAAGATGGCAATAATGATTTCTTTCAGGCATTTGGTACCAATATATCAGAATACGAAATGTACATATTTAACCGATGGGGCGAACTGATATTTCATACAGTAGATTATAATGTTCCTTGGGACGGGAAAGAACATGAAACAGGTGAAACCTATATGCAGGATGTTTATGTGTATAAAATTCTGTATAGAGATATCAATGGCAAACGCCGTCAATATTACGGACATGTAACATTATTAAAGTAATTTAATACCTCATTTATGACTGAAAACAAAAACCAACAGGAATGTTGTCCAGAGTTTAATCCACAACCTTGGGACAAAGTTATTTTAGAATGGGATAATAAGAGATTTATAAAAGATAAGGTCGGTACCATTTTTTATATGCCTTTAAATTTCGGGAAGGTGATGACACGGCTCGACAAAAAGCTTAGAAGCACCCATACTGACTGCCCTGATTATTTATGTCTTTCGGAACATGTTTCGAAATGGCGAATGGATATATATCTGGCTGTTGATAAAGAAATACCCGATGCTGAGAATGTTAAATTAAGTGGAAAGTATTTCAGCAAGGTATATGAAGGCGCTTTCAACAAAACAGGAGAATGGTGTAAGGATTTTGAGAATGAAACGAAAACCAGAAATCTGAAAACGGATAAAATGTATATGTGGTACACCACATGCCCTAAATGTGCCAAAAAGTACGGCAAAAATTATGTGGTCATCTTAGCGAGGATTATATAAAATTTACTCTAATCAGCAGACGCTATTTATAAGGGTTCGATTTATGATAATCCCATGCATCATTGGCTTGCTGGTCTTTAACCCTTTTAATTGTCATGGATAGACGGATAAAAATATCCAGTTCATTATCTTTAAGATATTTAATCGCATATTCTTTTGGTTGTACAGCATCAGCAATAATAATATAAAAACTTCTTTTATGCCTTTTAAGCCAGAGATAGGCCTCAAAATCATCTTCAATGGCTTTTGTTAGGGCTGCAAGGTCGGGGTGTCCATTTTGGATCAACCATTCAAATGCCTTTTTATCGTTGCGAATGGCATTGGCTAAGGCACCCAGTTCTGGAAAATCATTCTCGAGCAACCACATGAGCGGTTCTTCCTGTCCATCAATAGCAAGCTCCAAGAGTAACAGAATTTTTACAGGATATTTTGATAACAACATTTTTAATAAGTTTCTGTTTTTATACCTTTATCTCTAAGTTTCTGGGCAATAGTTTCAAGCGCTTCTTTTTGTATTTTAACAAGATTTTTTGCAGGTGTTTCGCGGGCTATACCGTACATCATTACCATTTTTGGCTTTATTTTTAAGATGTGTTCAATCCATAAAGCGACTTCTTCTTCTGTAGTATTATCTATTGCTACACCGTCGATATGTCCTCTTAAAAATAAAGTCTGAATAACAATATTTTCAATATGGGCATTTATAATATTGTTTACAATGTCATTTAAAGAAATATGTATCAAAGCTTTGTTAATTAACTGGAAAGAATTTTCAGTTGAAGTATCCAATTTAATGATGGGATTGTCAACTTTTTTTAAGGCGGATACTACCAGCTCTTTATCTAACTGTGTGGCATTGCTCAATACAGAAATTTTAACATGAGGATAGTATTTCTTACGCAATTCAATCACATCCTCAACAATCAAATGAAAATCAGGATGCAGAGTGGGCTCACCATTACCTGCAAAAGTGATGTTATTTAAATCTGAGTTGCTATTTTTTAGTTTTATCAATTTATTTTCAATGGCCAATTTAACCTCCTCACGTGCATAAGGTTTTTCAATAAAATAATGTTCGGGTTTTGTCCAGCCACATTCACAATAGATACAGTTAAAGGTACAAATTTTTTTATTATATGGTAAAAGATTGATTCCCAAAGATATTCCCAATCGTCTGCTAATTATAGGGCCGAAGACAATTTTATCAAATAAAAAACAACTCATTTTTTCTTTTTATGCAAAATTAATAAAAAAACAGCTTATCTAATTATCCGTTTTTATGGAATGTATATCAAAATAAAGAGCCGTTGCCCAATTGACCCAATATGTAGTATCAGGTTTTATATCCACAAAAAATATGCTTTGTGGCTTGTATGACAAAGCAGGTACTGTTAGTTGAGAAATGGTATCTTTTCTGGATTGTTCAATTATTTTATTGCGGTAATTCATATCCTTATTGTAAGTAGGTGCAGTAAAAATAACATCGTATGCGGCCTGCATAATATTCCCCTTAATATAAATAGTGTCACCTGGTTTTTTATGAAAATCACCAATTATACTCAACAGAAGCAATCCTATCAGAATAATATTCAATTTTCTTAATAAATAAATATTTAGTGCTAAGAAATCATGTGAGCTGCAAATTTTAATTATAATAACTAAAACAGAGATAATAACAAAAAAAGCAATAAAACTATGCAATCTTAGTGGTGGTTTTATGCCCATACTGTAAGCAGAAATAAAGTACAGAAAATAAACAATTATAAAAAAAATAAAGCTTATAAAGTAAATATTAATCTTTTCGAAATTTTTACACAATACTGATTTTTTTTGAATTTCGGCTGCATTCAAAACGGTTATGAGAAGCAAGATTAAAAATGAAACATTTTTAAAAATCAATATACAAATCTTAAGTATATTAATGAAACTGTTTGTTAATGAATATGTAAAATTGTGATGATTAGGATAATTCGTTTGTCGCACTGCATTACCAGGTGCTATAATAACTACACCAAGAAGAACAATGCAAAACACTAAAAATATAATTGTTCCCTTTTTAAGTTTTCTTAAATTTATAATTTCCCATAGAGCTATTATTATTAGTATAAAAACGCTTAAGAAAGCACTTAACTCATTTGTTCCAATAA
>CAZVOS010000307.1:0-4624 GCA_964628845.1 uncultured Bacteroidales bacterium
AAAAATCATAGGCATAACTTTATATTAAGGCAAACCAATATATATTTCTCATTTTTTACTGGGCTAATAGGGTTAGCGCTATATTTTGAAAACAATAACAGCAAAGATAAAGCAGTCACTATTTTAATTGCCGCTGCATTTGAATTGATATATACAACAATTGATACAACAGGAAATATTACTGCTTTTAATATGTCGGAAACAGTTTTTGAAGCTTATTACATAAGCAGGAAAACTAAAAACTCAAAAGTAATTGATTTCCTTCTTGAAACAAAAACCATTTTGGATATGCTTAACAAAGCCATACGGTTAAAAAATACTTCTTGCTCGGATGAAGCTATCAATGTCTTTAATGAAATAATTTATGCTACTGAAAAAAATATTTTTAAAGAAATTTCTGATGTTGCTCAAGTCGTTGAAATTAAACACATAGTTTATACAAATCTTTTTGAGATTTATATGAACAAAAATGATTTTGAAACAGGTTCTGTTTTTCTAGAGAAAGCCAATAAAAACTTATCTTTAAACAAATGGCATATTGAGTTCCTCCTGCAAATTTCAGGTTTATTTTTTCAAATTAAAAAATATCAGAAAGCAATTAACATCCTTTGGAAGGTAGAGTTTATAATTAATGAAACTCTTTACAATGAAGGAAGCAATAGAGCGCTTAATGAATTATATATCAATGTATTTAATAAAATCTCTGAATTATATGCTGAGATTGAATGTTATGAAAGTGTTATTGAAACGAGTCTTAAAGCTGAAAGGTTTCTGGATAATATCTCAGATAAGCAAAGTGTAAATTTCTATTATTATAAGCTGATATCTGTTTTAAACATTTTAGGGGAAACATATCATTATAAAGGTAAGCTAGCATTATCAAAGGAAAAATATTATAAAGCCGCTCAAATAATAATAGATAACAATTTAGAAGAAGAATTAAACCAGAAGCTTGTAGTAGAAATATATCAGAAATCACATTTATCAACCAAATTAATTGATTTCCTTGAAAAAAATTATACTGAATTTATGGATGGCTCCTGTCTATATACATTAATCATTGAATTGTATGAGAACAACGATTACAAGAAGGTACTCTATTATTCTAAAGCTATCTCGCCCATACACGAGTATTATTACGACATTAAATTAATAGGTATTTATAGCGAGATTAAAGAATCTTGGAATGAATATATTACAGCATTATTTACTTCTGAAACCTATATAGAATATAAAAAACCAGATATCAAAACCTTATTCAAAAATAAACTTTTACCAACATTATTATCTGAATTCTCTTTTCTGTTTGACAATCTCCAAAAAAGCTTTGTAGATATTGTAATTAATGGCTACAAAGAGAATTATTTTTCAAATATTGAATTGGACAAGGATACGCTAAAATGCTATTTTAAGTATTTTTATAATACAGCAAATTTATTTAATTATACGCTTAATTTAAAGGATGAATCAAAGTCGCTATATTTAATTGCGTATGACCTTGGAAAACTGCTGTACAATGATTACGAAAAAGAGCAGAATTGCTCTCTGGTATTAGACATGACATATATTTCATTTGTTTTATATTTTATTTCAACACCTAATGATCAAAAGAATTGTTATAAAACAGATTTCTTTAATTATATAAATTCAAACAATAACGACATTTTTGAGCTTGACATACGCCAATATGAAATGGAGTTCTACAGACTCAACTGTTGTCAGGATGAATACCTTAAAACGAAGGATTTTATTGATTCAATTTTATTGCCATCACTAATTAAAAAATATTCAGGTGATAGTGAAAAACTAACAACATTGGCAAGCTTTGCTATTGATAATCAATTTTTAAATAATTCCGATATTATTTATGATATTATTAAAGACCTTCCTGTATCTGAATTTGACATTGAATCATTAATACTTCGTTTAAAATATAATATACAAAGATCAAATATTTCTGAACCCGTTGAAAATGAAATTTTTAAATTCAGAAATATCCATCCTCAGTATGAGAATCTATTGTTGCTTGTCCATAGTTATTATTATGATAAGGACAAAAAGAATACAGCATTAGGGTTTCTTTTAGAGTATTTAAAAATGCTCCCTGGCGACTACGGTGTAATGCAAGGTGTCATTGAATTATTAAAAGAGTCTGGTGAGAAGGTTCACATCCTTAGAGCATTTGTTAAAATGTATCTTGATATGTCACCTATTGAGCTCAAGACTGATAGGGAATGGATTCAAAATCTTTATTTCGAATTAAAGGACAAATAAGAGTTATGTTTCTTATTAAAATATGATATAAATTATTAATTAAAAAAACGATTATGAAAACTTCAGTATTAAAACCATTAAAAAAAATGTCTTTTATTATCATTCTGACTTTCATTTTTTTTGGATGCAATGGTTCATACAAAGCACCCGAGGGTAGCTTTGTTAACGGAAAGGGGAAGGTAAATCCCAAGTATTATATGACTCCTACAGCCGTATTTTTAAAATTCGGCGATAATTTTACTATTAAAGCTACTGGCGAAGTTTGTTGGGAGCGCAACTATAACTGTACAGGGGCTGATGGCAACAGTAAAGCATGGGGGTTGTATGGTAAAATTGGTGAAGAGGGCATCATCTTTAAAGTGGGTGCTAATTTTGAGGGTGTCTCTCGCGAAGAAGGCGAATTATTTCTGATTATCCCTGAGCTGGATAATTTAGAGTATAACAACAGTAAAGATGATTACTATAAGGATAATATGGGTTTTTACGATGTGGAAATAACCACACCTTCAAAATTGGAGAAAGATGAAATACACAGCCAAAAACACGATGATTTCGACTATTTTGAATTTGGCGAAATTAATATTGTAAATGATACATGGGGCAAAGGTACGATAGCCGATTATAAGCAATTTGTATTTAAAGACAGTATGTATTTTGGTTGGGAGTGGGAATGGACAAACCCTGCGAACAGCAGTTTTATAAAGGGCTACCCCCATTTGCTATTTGGAATCAATCCCTGGGGAGGGAGATCAACCCAAACCGTATTACCTTCTTTGGTAAATGATATTCAAAATATAAACATCTCATATACGTTGAATACAACAACAAAAAAAACATTCAACAACAAAACAAAAGATGAGGATTGTTACAACCTCGCTTTCGACCTTTGGGTTACCAATAATAAACATCCGAACAAACAAAATATACTGGCTGAAATTATGGTATGGGAGCACACTCAAAATATTGATGCCTTTGGTGAATTGATTGAAAACAATGTTTTTAATACTTATAAACTTTATCAAGCCAGAAATAAGAACAATGATATTTCGTGGGATATATTCACATTTGTCCCTAAGTCTTCCCAACACATCAATAATAAAGAAAGACACATCGAGCTTGCCCGCTTTATTCAATTTCTTGTGGAAAAGAAACTAATCTCTAATACTGATTATATCTCGAATGTAAGTTTTGGTAACGAGATTCATAAAGGGGCTGCAAACTCTACTTTTAGTAATTATAAAATAGATATTAAATTAAATTAAATTAATTAAAAAAACAATTTATGGAAAACAATCTATGGAATTTAACAGCGCTTTTAGAGCCGGTTGTACAAAGACAAAATTTGGTTGACGAAATACTTACTATACTGAGGAGAAAAATAAGGAACTTCCCTTTGCTTGTAGGAGAACAGGGAACGGGAAAAACTACGCTTATAAGGTGTTTGGCAGCGCGTTTTTATAACAAAGATGTGCCCGATGAGCTTAAAAATTACACCGTTTACGAATTATGTCAAGAAAATTCTCAGGCAGGTTCTTTTCATGAAACTATAAAAAAGCTTGAAGGGGAAAAAACTATATTGTTCATTGATGACATTGCAAATTTCTTTTTTAATAAAAGCTCCATTTCTATATCCCATTTGTTAAGAAGTTGTAAACAGGCAGGTATTTTAATAATTGGTGCAAGCACTAAGGACGATTTAAATAATATTTATAAATCGCTCCCTATCTTAGACCGTCATTTTACAAAGGTTTTAGTAAATGAGCCAGATACAGATAAAATACTTGTGATTCTTAAGTTTCATGCTGATTTGTGGAAAAATCAGTTTGATGAAGAACTAATGATTACCGATGAACTTTTAAAATATCTTATAGATACTTCTTATGAGCACATGGCTGGTGTTAGTGAGCCTGAAAAATCGCTTCAATTACTTTACTGTTGCTTTAACGTACTCGACAAGCACAAATCGAAGACAACACTTTGGCAAAGCATGACAAAAGAGCTTATAGAATTTGTAATCAGGCATGAACAGCATCCATTTGTTCATCACCAGTATTTGGATAATGAAACATTATTCAAATACATTAATAATTATAAAAAAAACATGCCCATAATATGGCAATCAAGAATAACAAAATGTATTAACGATATTAAAAGTTCATCTTTTTATATTGAAAAATTTATGAGTAGAAAGGTTCTGGATTTAATTCTTTCTTTTCCTTGTTTTGATAAGAAAAAGTATGTTAACTACTATAAGGAAGAATTAGAAGACCTTATGACAAGAGTTAAATCTATTATTTCAATCAAATTTTTTGATAATGAGGATATAATAGAAATGATTACAGCACGTTTA
>CAZVOS010000308.1:0-4617 GCA_964628845.1 uncultured Bacteroidales bacterium
AAAATATTCAAAAATTTTTGTATAAATTTTTGTAAACTATTTAAATATACCATTGGTGTCGGTTTTTGTCATAAAGATGCTGCCATTATAGTAGCCAGTAATTATATTGTCGTCATTAATATCTTTTATAAGGTTTATGCCACTGTCATTTGCTGAACTGCCAAATTTTTTCAACCATAATTGGTTTCCACTCTGGTCGACTTTTAACAATATAATATCCGTTTGCATAGAACTAACATCGTACGAAGAGCCCGTTATAGTAAAGCTGCCATCAGAATTTTGTTTTATAGAATTGCCATTTTCCGAGAGATTGTTTTCGCCATATTCCTTTTCCCAGATGACATTACCTAAATTATCAGTCTTAAGCAGTAAAACTTGACTATAGCCATTGGATGTATGCAAGCCGCATATCATTAAATTTCCATTTGATAATTCGATAGAAGAAAACCCCCATTTCATATCAGCAGGTCCAATTTTTTTATTCCACAAAGGGGTGCCATCAGCAGACACCTTTAACAAATATATTTCTCTTGAATTACCGATATCTTCATTCGTACCAGTTAAGAGAAATTCCCCATTTATAGTTTCCATCAAGTGAAAAGGTTCTTCCTGGTCTTGGTCTGTATAGGTTCTCGTCCATATGGTATCCCCATTTGTATTTACTTTTATTAAATAAATGTCCCCGTATAAGTCTGCCCCAAAGCTTGTTGTCTTAGCTGAAATTAAAATGTTACCATCAGAAGTTGTAATAATATTTGTACCGTAATCATTCTCATTACCACCATATGTTTTAGTCCAAATCGTATCACCTAAAGAATTAGTTTTTATAAGCAGAATGTCATATTTTGTATTTGAATAGTTCCTATATGTATTTCCACAGATGAATAAATTATGCTCAGTTGTTTCGGTTATTCCAGAAGCCGAACTCCCGTTACCTGCTTCAAAATCTCTTCTCCATAAAAGTGTTCCCGCTTTAGTGATTTTTATAATTGAAACAGTGTTATTTACATTTCCACAAATAATTAAATTATTGTCAAAGGTAATTATTGTTGAATTATCATAAGTTCCTATACCACCATCAAAAGTATGATAACTAGGTGTATTTTCAATAGGTGTTTGTTCTTGAACATTTTCCTTTTTGCAAGAAGAAAGAAATAAAATTGTTAAAATTACTATTATATGTATTTTCATCCTTGTTTTTGTTTAGGGTGTCAATCTGTGCTGTCAAATGTAAAAATACAATTTCTTTAATTAATAAAAATTATATTTTAATTTAACTCCCATTCAAAAAAAAATGCTTAGGTTTGAATAAGTTTTAAACTTAAAATATGACTTTATATAATACACTCTTATCGTGGTTGATGCGTAAACGTATGCACCAGATAGAGCTTTTTGTTAAATACCCGCACGATGTTCAGAACGATTGGTTCCATAAATTGATTAAAGCAGGAGTCAAGACCGAATGGGGTGCCACTTATAATTATGCGGATATAAAAAACTATGATGATTACAAGAGCCATGTGCCCCTAAGTTATTATGAAGATTTAAAGCCCTATATAGACCGTCTGATGAAAGGGGAACAGAAATTATTATGGAATTCCAGCATACGCTGGATGGCAAAATCCTCAGGTACGACCAGTGAAAAGAGTAAATTTATACCCGTAAGTCAGGAGGCACTTGAGGAATGTCATTTCAAAGGGGGTAAGGATTTGTATGGGCTGTATTGCCAGAACAATCCTGAAACCAATATTTTCAATGGCAAAGCTCTGGCTATGGGAGGAAGTCATCAGATTAGCGAGTATAATAATGAAAGTTATTATGGCGATTTGTCGGCCATCATCATACAGAACCTGCCATTCTGGGCTGAATTTCACCGCACACCCAGTCTCGATATAGCTCTTATGGATAATTGGGAAGAGAAAATAAATAAGATGGCTATGGCTATACTGGCAGACGATATTACAAATATATCCGGTGTGCCTTCATGGACGTTGTTATTACTTAAAAAAGTTCTTGATATTACCAAAAGAGATAACATATCAGAGGTGTGGCCAGAGATGGAGTTATACGTTCATGGAGGTGTGAGTTTTAAACCTTATAGAGATGAGTTTAAAAGACTCTTCCCTGGCGATAAAGTAAAATATATCGAGACATACAATGCCTCCGAAGGTTTCTTTGGAATTCAGGATATAAACAATTCGGAAGATTTGTTGCTTATGCTTGATTATGGTATATTTTATGAATTTATTCCAATGCATGAGATAAATAACCAAGAGCCCAAAACACTTAGTCTCGAAGACGTTGAAACGGATGTGAATTATGCCCTCGTTATTTCAACCAATGCGGGTTTGTGGCGTTATATTATTGGTGACACTGTGAAGTTTACATCTAAAAACCCTTACAAGATACGTATTACGGGTAGGACAAAAAGTTTTATTAATGCTTTCGGTGAAGAAATCATTATCGAAAATGCTGAGGATGCCCTTAAAATTGCCTGTGAAAAGTCAAATGCCATTATTAACGAATACACTGCTGCACCGGTATATTTAAAGGGAAATGATTCTGCCTGTCATGAATGGATTATCGAATTTAATAAAAAACCCGATAACCCCGACTTCTTTACTGTAACTCTTGATAATGCACTAAAGGCATTAAACTCTGACTATGAAGCCAAAAGATTTAAGGATATGCTGCTTAAAATGCCAAAAGTACATATGGCTCCCGAAGGTACTTTTTATAATTGGATGAAAAGCAGGGGCAAGTTGGGTGGACAGAATAAAGTACCACGTTTATCAAACGACAGAAAATATGTAGAAGAGATTCTGGAAATGATTAATTAAATACTCAGATGAAAGCAAATTCCAAGCACCAAATCTCAAGCACCAAACATCAAGCACCAAACTTCGGGTCCCAAGCTTTAAGTTCCAATCTTCAAATGCCAAATTTCAAAACAAACTCCCATCCCGATAGGAGCTATTGGGACATAACTCTAATACTCCGAACTCTAAAACTCATTCTTACTCTTATTCTCTTCTCAACACTGACACGGCTTGAAGCACAGAAAATTTATGCTGATAAGCTCGATAACATTTATATTATACATGAGGACATGATTCAGAAATTCGATAATCAAGCTGTGTTAAAATATAATACCAGTTTTAAGAAATATGGTGCAGTTACTTCTATTGATGTGAGCGACCCGTTTAAAATACTTGTTTTTTTTAGAGATTTTGCACAGATACTTTTTTTGGATAACACACTTAATGTGACCCAGGGTCCTTTTACCTTATATGGTAAAGATATTATTAATCCTTCTTTGATATGCAGCTCTGATGATAAATCTCTATGGATTTACGACAAACAATTATACAATCTTATCAAAACTGACGAGAATCTTCAACAATTATTAAGAATTACAGATATGCATGTTCTTATAGGAGATGATTTTGCGCCAGTGAGCATGTGTATATACAATGATTTTTTATACATGTCCGATGTCTTACAAGGAATATTTGTTTTTGATAAGTATGGCTCGTTATCAAAAAGGATGCATTTTAAAAATATTGAGCATTTTGTTGTGGACGATAAAAACATTTATTTTTTAGATAATTCAGTGCTGAAAATTATAAATCAAATAAGCTATACAGAGCACAGCATGCCTCTGAAAGAGGGGAAAATAACCAGTTTTACAGTGAGAGGTGCTTATGTGTATGTTCTTAATGGTGAAGACTTGACTTACGAGAAAATTAAAATTGAATTTAAATAATATTTTTTCTTCTTATATACTGTTTTTTTATTAGGTTTGTTATTTCTAATTCATAAACATTTTAATCATAATAACATGCATATAGCTATTGCCGGAAACATAGGGTCAGGGAAGACTACTCTTACCCGTTTGCTTTCAAAACATTACAGGTGGGATGCCCATTACGAGGATGTTGACACAAACCCATATCTGAATAGCTTTTACGAAGATATGCTCCGATGGTCGTTTAACCTTCAGGTATATTTTTTAAACAGCCGTTTCAGACAAATTGTAGAAATAAGAAAGAGTAATAAAACTGTGATTCAGGACAGAACCATTTATGAGGATGCTAAGATCTTTGCTCCTAACCTCCATGCTATGGGTTTGATGTCGGGACGCGACTTTGATAATTATTCATCTCTTTTTGAACTGATGTGTTCATTTCTGAAACCACCCGATTTACTTATCTATCTGAAAGCATCAGTACCTAAACTCGTTTCTCAGATTCAGAAAAGAGGAAGAGAGTACGAAAATTCCATCCGTATTGACTACCTCACTAAACTTAATGAGCGTTATACTGAATGGATAGAGGGATATGATATTGGCAACCTGCTCATTATTGATGTGGATAATATAAATTTTAGTGAAAAACCAGAAGACTTGGGTTTTGTTATAAATAAAATAGATGCTGAATTGCACGGCTTATTTTAAAACATATTCTGATGAATGTATTAGGTGTCATACCTGCCCGCTTCAAGTCATCGCGTTTCCCCGGAAAACCTCTGGCTCTTATTCATGGCAAAACTATGATACAAAGAGTATATGAGCAGGCATTCAAAGCATCATCCCTCTCACATATTATTGTAGCTACT
>CAZVOS010000309.1:0-4592 GCA_964628845.1 uncultured Bacteroidales bacterium
AAAATATAATATTTACAAAAATAAAAAAAAATATTTAAAAAAAAAATTATAGTTGAATTAAAAATTATTTAATTATAGAAACAGTCCCTCCATATTTAACATCATTCCCGTTTTTATTTTTCATGATGACAATCCATATAAACGTGCCGCTTTCTGGAATAATACCTGATTGAGCTATACGGCCATCCCATGGATAAGATTTTGATTTTGTATTGAATATTAAGGTACCTGCTCTGTCATAAATAAACATTTCGAATGGGATATCATAAATTTCGAGAGCTTTGGGTAAAAAATAATCATTAAGTCCGTCACCATCAGGTGAAAATGCATTTGGTGCCATGATATCGAAAACATTGGAAAAGGTCAGATTTTTTTCTGTCTTGTTCTGGCATCCGAAAACGTTAGTTGTGGATAGAGTTACATTAATGTCTTTATCGTTACTTAAAAAGTAAACATGAAGAGGATTTTGCTCATACGAAATTTTACCATCTCCAAAATGCCATTCCCAATGCAGAGCATCTTGAGATTTATCAAAGAATTTTACTTGTGGATAAGCCAGTCCTTCCTGTGTTATTTCATAGTCAAAATTGCTTTCTGGGGTTTTATTTACCAACACAGATGTTGTGGCATTGTAAACAATATTTGTGTTAATATCTGTAAGAGATAAAGAAATGTTAAAATTTCCAGGTTTGTTATATGTATGAATGGGATTTGTACTTGTGGATAAATTTTCATCGCCGAAATGCCATTTATATTGATAGTTATTTCCTTTTACAGATGGGTAAAAGGCGATTTCTTCTCCCAAACAAACTATAAGTTTATTGGCATCTATTGACAGATTTAAAATCTTGTTTGAATTTTCAATGATTGTTTCTGTATTGTTATTCGTGTTTTTTAAATCAATATTTTCTTCTTTAATATCTGATTCAGTTGTTTTATTATTTTTAATTATTTCGGTATTATTTGTTCTGGGTTCTTGAGTTGGAATTTTTGTTGATGGTTTTTTAGTTTGTTCTGAAATAATTTTAGTTGTGTTATTATTTGTGGTTTCAGTAATATTTTCTGCTGTATGTGTTATGTTATGTGTTGCCGTGATATTAGGGCTTAATGAATGATTGTTAATTGCAAAAGATTCAGATGTTTTATTGCTGTTATTAAATGTATAGATTGCAAGAATACCAATAATGATTGCAGAGCCCATAAATGAGAATAATTTCAATTTATTGAAAAATTGTTTTTTAAGGGCTTTATCGAATTTCTTTTCGAAGGCATTCCAGTCTTTAGACTCGTATGTAACTTCGAAATTATCAAAAGAATCTTTGATAAATTTTTCAAACATTTTTGAATTCTTTGTTTCCATATTTATTAAAATAATACTTTTTCAATAGTTTTTGCATATTTGCTTTGGCTCTAGCCAGGTTTGATTTGGAAGAACCCTCGCTGATATTCAGGGCATCAGCAATTTCTTTGTGAGACAAGCCCTCCACAATATATAAATTGAATACGGTGCGGTAGGCGGGCGAAAGAAATTGTATCTGGTCCAGAATTTCATTTACATTTAATTTTTTGAGTAGGTTGAGTTCTGATGTATCTTCTTCATTTTCAAAATCTTTATCATATTCAGCTACTCGGTTATCATAAGTGTGGTCAATTTCGACGAAGCTGTATTTATCTTTTCTTATTTGGTCAATAATGTTATTGACAATAATCCTTCTGAGCCATCCTTCGAAAGAGCCCTTGAAATCGAATTTTTTGATTTTTAGAAAAGCTTTAATAAAACCATCATGCAGGTAATCTTTAGCAGTTTCTTTCTGGCCTGCATATCGCATGCAAATACCCATCATTTTGCCATAAAACAGTTCATATATCAATTGCTGACTTAATCTATCACCTTTCTGACATCGCCTAATAATTTCATCAATTTGTTCAGGTGTATAGCTTTTCATCAGTTACGATTTCGTTTATTTTGACGTATTATTAAGAATAAGTTGCTTGTATGTGTTTATTAGAAAGTGGGGAAATTGAGATATTAGTAAAAAATACACAAATGAAATAAAAATTTAAGGAAAATTTATCTTAAAAGAGCAACCCTACCTATATATTTATGTTTTTTAGATGTAATGTCCATAATAATAATAACGTATGAATATACATCCTGGGTTCCTATATCCTGACTGTTGTTTATTTTGCCGTCCCATGATTTGAGGATATTATCGGTTTCAAAAACCATTTCTCCCCATCTGTCGTAAATGAGCATCTGGTATTCTGTAAAATTGGTCATATAGGGTTTAAAGAAATCATTAATACCATCTCCGTTAGGAGTAAATGCATTGGGGATATATATTGAATATTCGGGTAGTATTTTAATGGTACCTGATGTAGAGTCGGTGCAACCATCAGAAGAAACGACAAATAATGTTATAGTGAAAGTTCCTTCATTTTCGTAAACATGTACAGGAGAAAATATGTTTGAAACATTAGAAGCGCTTGATGGTTCGCCAAAGTTCCAATGGTATGAGACGGCATTGATGGATGTATTTATAAACTGTATGACGGCTGATTCGATGGTTCCTTGAGGAGGTACAGCCATAAAATCAGCAATGGGATTAGGAAATACTTGTATAAGATTGTTGTAATTTATAGATTTTGTACAACCATCGGTAGTTGTAACTGTAAGACTAATAGAGTAGGTTCCGGGTTCTTGAAAAATATGTGTTGGATTTTGGCTTGAAGAAGTATTGAAAATACCTGATGAAGGGTCGTTGAAGTTCCATTGCCAGGATTGGATTGTTGGAATAGTAGAGTCGGTAAAGTTAACCATTAAGGGCTGGCAGCCGTTATATACATCGGCAGAAAAATGAATTACCGGACTGGGATAAATTGACACAATCATGTTGTCGGTATCGCTGCAGCCATTTGAATCGGTAACAGTAACAGAATATGTGGTATGTGTACTGGGGTTGGCTAATGGGTTGGCAATGTTAGGGTTGCTGAGTCCTGATGAGGGGTTCCATACATACGTTACGCCACCGCTTGCATTAAGAGAACCAAAATCGCCTGTGCAAATGCTGATATCATTACCGGCGTTTGCAGGTGGAAGATAATTGACTGTAACAATAACATCATCAGTTGCGGTACATGTGTTGTTATCTGTAACAGTAACAGTAAAAGTAGAAGTGACTTGGGGAGAGACTGTAATAGTTTGAGTGTTGTTAGTGGTATTCCATAAATAGGATGTGCCACCTGAAGCTGTTAAATTTGTAGAATCCCCTATACAAATGGCTGTATGGTTACCTGCATCGGCAGGAGGCACTGGATAAATAGTTACAACGACATCATCAGTTTGTTTACAACCATTAACATCAGTAACTTCAACAGAATAGGTTGTAGTAGTTGTTGGATGAGCAACAGGTGTAGCAATAGATGGATTGTTTAAACCACTAACGGGACTCCATAGGTATGAAATACCTCCGGATGCGTTGAGGTCTGCTGATTCGTGTGGGCACATAGAGATATCTTGTCCTGCGTTTGCATTAGGTAGTGGGTTTACGTTAAGCACCATATTATCAGTAGCAGAACATCCGCTATTGTCGGTAACAGTTACCGAGTATGTTGTTGTTACAGTGGGATTTGCAACAGGGTTTGCAATGTTTGGGTTATTAAGCGATGATACTGGGGACCATAAATAATTAATACCACCAGAAGCATTTAGTGTTGTAGAATTATAAATACAGATAGCATTGTCAGTGCCTGCATTTGCAGGAGGGAGAGAATTAACAGTGAGTATCATACTGCTTGTAGCAGAGCAGGTATTGGCATTTGTGACTGTAACGGAGTAGGTTGTAGTTATTGTGGGTGTGGCAACAGGGTTTGCAATTGCAGGGTTGTTGAGGGATGAAGCAGGTGCCCATGTATAAATGGTTCCACCGCTGGCATTAAGGTTCGCCGAATAGCCGATACAGATTGCCTGATTAGTGCCTGCATTTGCAGGAGGTAGTGGGTTGACAGTAAGTAGCATACTGCTTGTTGCGGAGCAACCATTAGTGTTAGTAACAGTAACTAAATAAGTAGTCGTTATTGTTGGATTTGCAACAGGGTTTGCAATACCTGCATTGCTGAGAGTAGCTGCTGGTGCCCAAACATAGGAAGTTCCTCCTGAGGCATTAAGAGTTGTACTGTTTCCGATACATATAGCTTGATTGGCACCTGCATTTGCAGGAGGGAGTGCATTTACTGTTACATATACGTCGTCTGTAGCAGAGCAACCGTTATTGTCGCTAACAGTAACTATATAATTTGTGTTTGAAGTTGGAGAGACATTGATACTTTGAGTGTTGGCACTATTGCTCCATGAATAATTGACACCACCTGATGCAGTAAGATTAACACTTTGTCCGATGCAGATTATTTGGTTTGTACCTGCGTTAGCTGTAACAGAGCCCACGTTTACAACGACCTGAGCAGTTGCAGTTTGACCGCAAGCATCATTTACTGTAACTTTGTAAGTAGTGGTGGTAGTGGGTGTAACGCTCTGACTTTGTGTTGTAATACTATTGCTCCAGATGTAAGTATAAGGAGAGACGCCACCTGAG
>CAZVOS010000310.1:0-4592 GCA_964628845.1 uncultured Bacteroidales bacterium
AAAGATACCTTATTATTGGTTGTATTGGTTTCCTTACATATTAAGTACAAATTGGGCACCAGATTTTACTCCTCCAGAGGTTAAGGATTATACTTTATTATCGCCAATCACTATTGAATATCTAAAAAAAATACAAGAATTATCGGCAGTCAATAATATTAAGATAATTATCTTGCCTACACCCACAAAAAACAGCATGAAAAAAGAACTGGAAAAGTTTAATAAAAAAGAAATTATATTAAACGGTTTTGAGAAAGAGTTTGAAGGTTATTTCGAAAAGATGATTTTTGTGGATGATAAAGACTTTAGTGATGATGTGCATTTAAAGAAGCCAGAAATATATACGGAGTTTTATCTGAATAAATATTTGCGATAATATTATAAACTGATTATTTGAGCGTTATAGTCGATTTATATTAATAAAATTTAGTTTAAAGATTTTTTAAAAACCGTAATGTATCTGTTCCATCTGCAAAATCATTGAGCATAGGTTTTTGAGAAAGCCCAAATTTAATGCAGTTTTCAATATCTTCTACTGAACTTACAATGCATTGAATTTTATCTTTATTATCATTAATAAATGGTTTTATAGTTTTTATATCCTTGTAATATTCATAATAAAGAACACCAACGGGGGCATTGAGGGCTTCGTTTTTAAGAAGCATCATAAAGCCAGTATCTATAAATTCAATGTTATTCATCAGGTATATTGTTTTGTAGTACTGGTAATTGTTGAAATATTTTGTGTTTTCCAGCATATATCTGAATCTATCTAAACTATTGATAAGCTTTTCAAAACGATAAGCAGTTGGTACAAATAGTTTGGAAACATTGCGGCAACCTTTTCCATAATATAAACAAATATCATTGGCCAGTTGCTGTAAGTCATCATCTGTTTCTTTTTCATCCAGAATGGCTATACTGTTTCTGTTTTTACGGAAAATATGGGGATATTTGCTAAAGTAATATTCAAAATAACGAAAGGTATTATCGCCACCTGTGGCAATTATGGCATCAAATTCATTTTTTAAGTAATCTTTAAAAAAGATATATTTTTTAAAATCCTGATTTATATTAATCAGTAAATCAGCTATATATGGGAGGAGTAATTTGTCCTGCGAGGAGCGTTTTCCAACAAAGATATGTCCCGTAATAAGTACACATAAGAAGTCGTGAAAACCCACAAGAGGTATGTTTCCTGCAAGAATAACAGCAACTCTTTTTGGATTTTTTAAGGGGATATTATCATCATAAGTTGATAACCATTTGATTAATTCATCTTTTGATAATTGCCGAGCTAAATGACTAAGAGCATAATTAATATTTTTCTGGTCAAACCAGATGTTATTCCGTTCAATTTTATGAAGTAATTCATTAAATAATATCTGTTCTTCTTTTGGAGCATTGTTATTGATTAAACTTTTGATTTTCTGACTTAAAATATCAAATGCTTCTATGCGTTCATTAAGGTACATAATTGATTTATAATTTTGGTAAAGATACTAATTGTTTTATTTTTGTATTTTCTAAATTATTCTTAAAATTGATTACAAAACATCAAATAAGCTTTATATTTTTTTTTCTTATGAGTATTGCCTTTGCTAATGCTCAGAAGAACAACAGTTTTGATGAACTGAAAAAATACGAAGACTCGCTTAAACTTATTGCACCTGAAATACTTAATGGGGTTTATGACTTCAACAGGTACGAAGCATCAGAGAAATTATACCTTATGTTATCCGAAGCATTAATATTAGAAAACTCATTTAAGTATCCTTTTGATTCGCTTAAGACAATTTCGGTGTTAAAATCGCCCGATAATTTTTTCAGAATATTTACATGGAATCTTATGAAAGCAGATGGTTCGTATGATTATTTTGGATTGATTCAGTTAAATCCGAAGAAAACCAAAAACAATGAATTATACAAGCTGGTAAATATGCAAGCGAAAGAAAAGGGTGCAGAATACGAGACACACAGTGCCGAAAGTTGGTATGGTGCACATTATTATAAAATGATAATGACAAAGTCAAAAGCTCAGACATACTATACACTTTTGGGATGGGATGGGAATAACCAGATAAGCACCCGCAAAATCATTGAGGTCATAGTATTTAACGGGGCTGATGAGCCGGAACTTGGAGCTCCCGTTTTCCAGACTCATGATAATTTAAAAAACCGTTTTATCATTGAATATGCTGCACATGTTTCGGTGTCGTTGAAATACGAGAAGCATTATGTGAACAGGGGCAAGGACAGGAAGTGGATGATTGTTTTCGACAGGGTGTCGCCTTTATCGCCAATGCTCGAAGGGCAATATCAGTTTTATGTACCAGAAACAGATACTTACGATGCATTTATTTTTGAGAATGGGATATGGCAATTTTATCAAGATGTGGATGCACGAAACCCAAAGGTAAAGAAGAAGAAGGAAAAGGATAAAAAGGTGTTGCCAAAATAAAAGATATTAGTCAAAAAGAAGTTTTTCAAGCATGAAATATTTGATTCCAAAAAAGTTTTTGAGTTCTTTTATTTCATTGGTTATTTTTTTAAAATTGGCTTTGGTCTTGCTTTTCTGTGCTATAATTAGTATATTTTTTGGTGTATGTTCAGTTTCTATAAACTCAATAATTTTGGTTTTATAACCGTAAGCTTCGAGATACATGGCCCTCAGTGTGTCGGTTATCATTTCTGCCTGACGTTCAGCAAATATACCATGTTTAAATATGGGGTTTAATGGGTTATTAATGTTAATTTCATTACGTATTTGCTTATGGCAACAAGGGGCGCACACAATTAAGGAGGCCTGAGCTTTGATGCCTCTGTATATTGCTTCATCTGTAGCAGTATCGCAAGCATGTAAGGCAATTAAAATGTCAAAGTCGTTTATAGGCGTTTTTTGAATAGAGCCCTGAGTAAAACTGAGGTTTTTAAAACCTGATTTTAAAGCGACTTCGTTACAAAATTTTACCAATGAATCATTATTTTCGATACCTGTAATTTTAACGGTTTTCTTCAGCGTATTTGTAAGATAATCGTACAGGGCAAAAGTAAGGTAACCTTTGCCAGAGCCCATATCTGCAATATGTAATGCATTTGTGTGATTTGTATTTATTAATGCTGGTGTTAATAATTCGATGTATTTATTAATCTGCCTGTATTTATAATACATATCCTTTCGTACTTCTCCTTGTGCGTTGGTTATTCCTGTCTCTCTCAGATAAATGTTGTTTACTGCTTCAATAAGCGTTTTTTTATTTTTGTTATGCTCAAAGTTGGGCTTTATACCAGTAGTTGAATTCATTTTTTTTAATAGTATTTTGCCATCTTTTTTTGTTTTAAGAAAATAATTTTCAGTAATACAAAATAAATCGGCATTGAAGAAGTGAGCATCAAAGTTTGAATGCAGTATGTTTATTCCTTCATCAAAGGTATAGTTTTTAGTAATATCTTTTGTTTGGTACCTGTATATGACATTTAATCTGTATTGGGATTTTATGTTAATTATATTTGCTAATATATTTTTCAGATCGCTTTTACTTTTTTTATTGCTTAAAGTGAGTTTTATTAGCTCTTTGTTTTTTAAGTTTTCTTTAAGGATATCAAAGAATTTAACAATATCGTTTTCGTTATTATTTTTTGGCATTTTTACTTATAAATTTATGAATATCAATTATTTGTGGAATTAACAATGATTTTTCGTCATTAATAATGACATAATCTGCCATGCTTGTTTTAAGGGCATCATCTGTTTGGTTTTTTAATCTGTCGATAACCCAATTTATTTTGCAGTTATCTCTAAGCATCACTCTTTTAATTTTTAAATCTATAGGAGCTATAACCAGAATGGATGCGTCGAAATGAATATTTAAACCAGCTTCAAAGATGATAGCAGATTCGCAAATGACATATTTCTTTTTTTTAAAACCAAGGCAAAAGGTTTCGAAGCTTTTCATGACTTCGGGATGTATGATGGCATTTAATTTTTGTAATGCCTTCTTATTTTTAAAAACAATGTTGGCTAATAGTTTTCTATTTATGTTATTATTAGATAAAACTTCAGTGCCAAAGCATTTAATTATTTGAGCAAGAATGTATTTTTGATTTAATAATTCGTGTCCTGCTTTGTCTGCATTAAAAACAGCAACATCGAGTAATTGAAAAACTTGAGCAACCACAGATTTGCCAGAGCCCATATTGCCGGTAAGAGCTATTTTATGCATTATTTTAAATAAATAAACTCGACTGTTTCGGGTGTAATTCTGTTTACCTTAACATAGGATGGGGCGCTATGTAAAAAAACAGGTAATGTGTTTTTTTTGTTAATATCTGTAGTATCAACAGCAATGCGGAACATTTCAGGAGTTATGTTGTTATAATCTTTTGTAGCTACCATCACAACTATTTTTGCATTTTCTGGAAATATTTTTATTTTGTTTTTGATTTGATTGTCAAGGAATTTAATGGGTACTGTAAGTTCAGTTTCGGTAAACTTTTCAACAGGGATAATAATTTTCACATTGTTATGAGAGAATCTGTAACTATAATTTCCTTTATCTTTTATTTTAAGGAAGTCTTCCACACTTTCATTA
>CAZVOS010000311.1:0-4584 GCA_964628845.1 uncultured Bacteroidales bacterium
AATCTTCAATCCTTTGGGATAGTATTCTCTAACCCATTCAATTTTTTTCCTCAATTCGACATGCTTATTTGCATCTTTATAACCGCATACACCATATTCTGATATGTTTTTTGGTGTAAGATTGATAATTTCTATATCCTCCATATCACTATTTTTAATTAATATTTTCAAATATTTTTTATTATACCTCAAACACCAATGCTTGATTTATGTAATATCGCATAATTTCACCAATTTCTTTTATTTTTTAAAAATTCTTGTTCACCTTTCTTTTTCAGCAATGTTAAATTTTTGATATGAGCATCATCATGTACGGGTATTAAAAAATCCAGTTTGGAACAATTTTCAAAATCATTACATTGCCAGCAACCATCAAATCCTTTCTTTTGGCAACATTGTCGCATTTTACAGAAAGGAGGACCGCCTCCGGTTTTACAACCTTTGCATCGAAACTTTACCATAGCCCCTAAAACTTCATAACACTTATCATAATCTTTATACGCTTGTCCAAATTTATAGGTAGTTATAAAATCAGCAAATTTTTTATACTTTGTATTTCGTAATTCTTTTCTTAAATCCCTCGCCAAATCTGGAATCTTCTGCTGATAACCGTGGCAATCGGAGCAACAGAGTCCGCAAAAAGCGATATGTTTTTCGTTGAGTTTATTTTGATTATTGTCCATATTTTAAATTGAGTTTCTTTTCCATTGCAATAATTTTAAGATTTTTCGGCATTTTTTCAATGGCATAGCGCAGTGCAGTGCGTGGCATTTGGGATTTGTTTTTCATCACATAATCAAACACTTGCTTTTGGTGCTTATCACTTGCGGCTTTCAACAACCATCCATAGCCCTTTTGAACCAAATCATCATTATCAAGTAACAGATTGTCTGCAATTTCAAAAATTGTGTCGAGAAACAAACCTTTCCTTGCAGGAATAATTAAAGAAACAGCGGCAGCTCTTCTTGTCCATCTGTTGTTAGATTTTGTAAACTTTCTAAGTTCCGTTAAGTAATCAGGGTACATTTGAATAAATTCACCTACTGAATGGTTGCAGAATGTATCACATGTAGCCCAATTATTTACATAATTATCAATCCATTTCTCAAAAACTGTAAAATCATCAGGTTCGTATTTTTTATGAAGATAATAGGACCAATGGCATGCAATGAATGATTCTTCGATAAATTCTGATTGCCACAAACTTTCGCAAAGCTCAAATATTTCTGATTTTGGCTTATTATCAATAAATTTAAAGTATTCCTTACTTATCTTATTAACAGTAGGAATCTTAACTCCATAAAATTTAATTTTTTCTTTGAAAAAGTTCTGACTTGTTGCCTGAGTTTTTTCATCAGTATTGTTTCTTAATTCAATTCTTATTTTTTCAATGATATTATCCATAATAAGTTCAATGTCTATCTGTTAAGCACCACAAAAATAGTTATTCTTATAAAGAATAACCAATATATTTTTGAAATTTTACATTATATTTTGGTATTTTTCAGTATCTTTAATACCAATTTTCTTCAAAGTAGCCACTGTGTCTTTTGAAATACCATTAAAATCAGCAATTTTATTAGGTTTTGGAAGCATGCTGTTTAATTTTCTGAGTAAAATAGTCAAATAATTACCCGAAAAAAACCACTTTTGACAACTCAACTAACCACCCCAATCCTGCTTCAGATTTACTTAATATTGCATTCAACTTGCCCAAAAGTGCTGTTGTTGAGCTTGCGCTGGTAAGCAACACCGGCAGTATAGAAATTATCTATCCTTCAGCTATTCAAACTTCAGGTACACATACGCACAAAATCAACATTAAGGGTTTGAATAAAAAAACGGGGGTTTATTATGTGCGTTTGAGTATGGATGGGGAAGCGTATTACAAAAAAGTTTTCGTGAATAATTTATAGCTTTTAAAAATTAGATTTGGCTATAACTATGTTTTATTTACCACTTATAGCCAAAATGAATACTTTGTTTTGGCTATATCTATATTATTTTATATATTTGTAGCCAAATTGAATGGCATATGGAATATATAGGTCGTAAAGATGAAATTAAAGAGATTATGCGATTAGAGCAATCTGATAAAGCAGAATTTTTAGTTAGATTTAGTATTTTATTAGCTTTCTGGTTATTGTACTTTCTTGGATTTTTATTTGAACATAATACATCCCTTGAGCAAGAAAGGATACATCTAAGCCCTGTCCATTATAAACCCAGCTTCCAAGCACTTTGCCTATATGGTTATAAAGGATAATGTCGGCATGGGTGCCCGGTGCTAAGGCCACATAAAACAAATGATGTGTAGGGTTTGGAAAAATCAAAAAATCCTCAATAG
Organism: uncultured Bacteroidales bacterium; assembly: GCA_964628845.1. GTDB lineage: Bacteria > Bacteroidota > Bacteroidia > Bacteroidales > PXBB01 > JAKIYU01. The sequence continues at coordinate 2,348 of CAZVOS010000311.1, forward strand.
TATTTAAATCAGCAGGGAAAAAAGCTCCCTGATATTCATAGGCACCTATATCAGATATACCGTTATATACACGGTTAAGCTCCAAAAAATCGGTTGTCTGAAGCGGATTTAAGTAAGCGGTATCTCCCGTGTTGATGCAGGGAGAATTCATTTTAAGAGACCAGTCGAAAATAAGGCCTGTGTCCTGCGGGCCTAATGAAAACGAAGGATTGGCAAATTGAGGAAATTTTGTAACATTTGCCTGTCCATAGCCATAGTTTTTCTGATTCAAACAGTTATAATCTGCCTCACAGTCTACCTGCGAAGAAACATACACATTATTGGTATCGCCCGAGGCATCATAAAAAATATTGTTATAAACCCTTATACTTAATCCGGAACTTGAATTTTGTGTAGCAAAAAAATTATTGCCTTCAAAATAGTTAGTCTGATTGTTGCAGACGGTATTACTTAATACATAAACTGGTATCATAGAGGAATTTTCGGGCGCTATAGAAATACCTCCTCCCGACACTATACTACTGTTGTTGCAAACCACATTCTGAATAATATAAAGCAACCCACCGGCACTACATTTAATACCACCGTAAGTGCCTGTATTATTAAAAATACCGTTGTTAAATATCCACACATTATTTCCAATACATTCTATACCTCCTCCGTTATTGTTAATGATGTTATGCGAAGCAAGGGTATTGTCGTAAATAAATAGGCCTATGTCGCGATTGTTGTTTATTGAATTGTTTTTCACATGTGCATATACAGGGTGTCTGATGCATATGGCCTCACGGTTGTCTTCAAAAACATTATTGTAAACAAGAACTGTATCGGTATATTCACAATAAAGCGCTCTGTTTTCATTACCAAAAAATCTGCTGTTGGTGAGTTTCAACTTTAGCTCACTTTCTTTTCCTGAGGGTGACAATGTGAGCCCTCCGTAATAACTATCGGTATTGGGATTACTGATTTGACAATGATCCATAAATATTTGGCCTTTAGTGGCATAAACCGAATAAGCCCCGTTGCATTTTTCGGTAATGTTGCAGTAATTAAAAATAACCGAATCTCCGGCATTGGTCTGAGTTATTATGATGCCATTCCACAAAGCCAGCGTATCGGCTACAGTGAAGTTGATGTTGCTAAACTCTTCTCCAAGGGCTTTAAGTTGTCCGTAAACAGTAATTTTGAAATTGCCCAGAAATAGAATATTAGTACCGGCACAAATAGTTACGGTAACAGATGCAGGGATGATAACATCACCGCCCACCTTTACTACAGGGGCACATAAAAGTGTATCTGTTATAATGGTACCTGACAGCCCCAAAAATCCTGCTCCCCAAAGAGAGAATTTTACAGGTATAAGACTATCGGCCTCAATAATGAGTGTATCTGGATATTCCTGTTCTGCCACGGGCATAAATTTAACATACAACTGCAATTCCTGAAAAGGAGACAGCGAGAAGCTAAGACTGTCGTTAAAAACGATACTGTCGGCGCTTATAAGGTAAACTCCGGATGATTTTATCTTCAGGTTTAGTGCTGTAGTACCGGTATTTTTTACTTTAAGACCCCTTGTCAGGGTACCTTCGGCAATAACATATCCGAAGTTAAGCGAATCGTTGTTGAGTGTTACTCTGTATATAGTATCGGGATAAGCGCTTTCGACAATTTTTTTTCGCAACAGTAAGCCATTGTTGCCGGCACAAAAAAGCCATCCCGTAGGGCTTTCGAAAAGCTTATTAAGGGTATCATTCCCCGAATAGTCGTTACTAAAGCAAAAGCCGTTAGACGTGGTAACATAAATATTGTTAAGCCCAAGTAAATAACCGTCTATCAGGTTTATAAACCGGCATTGTCGTATAGTATTGTCGAATATTTCGGTGTAGGCCTGAGAGATGGAGTTTCCGCCATCGGTAGTTCGGTAAATATTAAAGGTGTTGCCGGGCTGTACGAAGTAGCCCGTATCGGCATTAATAAAGGAATAAAAAGATGTTCTAAAAAACGGTTGTGCAGGTTGTAATACAGGAAACCAGTTCTGCCCTTTATTGTTGGTTCTCATAGAGGAATTATACCAGGGCCCGGCACAATGAGCTACTATATTTACCCTGCCCCCTGTAATGTAGGCACTGCTGTCGTTAAGGCGTTGAAAACGGCTATATCTGTCCATATCTCCGAATGTTTCTTGCCAACTAAAACCGCCGTTCGATGTTTCGTAAACCTTGTATCTATCGAAAATA
>CAZVOS010000312.1:0-4567 GCA_964628845.1 uncultured Bacteroidales bacterium
TTCTTTTCTTATATCAATGGAATTATTTTTACCAAAGCCAATAGATGCTGTGGCGTACTCCCCTACCCCATCCACTGTTATAATTGCGGCTTCGTCGAAAGGAGAAACCAGAAAAGTACTTGATGCATGAGCCATATGGTGTTTTACAAATATGGTTTTGCTGGTATAACCCAATTCCCGTTTAAGTACAAGAGGTATGACAAGGCGGTCCTGCAACCATAAGGGCATATTGTGCAAAAAGTTAAGGTATGAAAAGGGGAAGGCACTGATGTGGTCGAAGATAACGCGTGAGAATTTAAGGAATGGTTTTTCATAAAAAGCCACATAATCAATCTGATTGAAGCTTATGCCAGCAGCTTGTATGCAATAATTTATAGCTTTTATTGGGAAGTCGGATGAATTTTTAATGCGGTTAAGTCTTTCTTCTTGCACGGCAGCCAGGAGAACACCATCTTTTAGAATACATGCCGCTGCATCGTGGTAATAACAAGAAATACCCAGAATATTCATAAAACGGTCAATCAATTTTAGTGTTTAATTTGGCTGCAATTTCATTAAGCAAGTCGTTGTCATAATTTATTTCTAGTTGTTTGAGGGCTTCTTCACGTGTAATGATACCCTGGCGTATTAATTTGCTGGCTTCCACATGATAATGGGTATAGCCGTAATACTTTATTGAAAAATGAACTGATAAAAAGTTAAGCAGGCAATTGGTAGAGCCGGCAGGGTAACTAAGTTGAGGTTGTTTCCATTTAAGCTCGTCTTTAATAAGCTTCACATATTCTTCGGCAGAGAAAGGAAGAAACCAGTGTGGAGATATGACGAGGGTTTTGAAGCGCTTTTTTGCCTTTCTTAATACTTCTTCCATAGAGCGTGGAAAATTTTTGTATTGTGGAAATTCTTTGAGTTCATTTTCGAGAAAATCCTTTGTATTTTCAGCCATTGTTTTAAACTCAGCACTGTGGACATTACAACCGCATTTGGACATAATTTCCTGATTGGACGACTGCCCCTTAGTCCAGCCAGCTACTATAAGAGGGATTTCGTAGCGGGCAGCTATATCAAAAGCGAGATCCATATACCAAATAGAGCAAGGATGGCACATAACAGCTTTTGAGTTGGTATTTATTATTTTCTCGAACATATCTTTCATGAATGCGGATTTAAAGAAGAGAAAATCCACATTTAAAATGCCCACAGCATTTTTAATATTATCAAGGGCTTCTTCTGTTTCGAAGCCATGGTCGAAGGTGAAAGCCAAAGGATTAAGCCCGTAACGTTTTTTCATATAATACAGGGCAGAGGTGCTGTCCTTACCGCCACTGCACATGACAAGGCAATCGTATTTGTTTTTTCCTTTATATTTATTAAGTATTTTTATAAAATCTGATTCGAGGGGTTTTTCATGGGCAATATTTTTAAGTTTTTCATGAGTTAGACAGAGGTTGCATATACCATTTTCATTGATAAAAATATCAGGAGGATTTTCGGGCATAATACAACGTGAACAGGTCTTTCGGTTGGTATCGTACAACATAAAGTTATTATTTTACTTTTATATACATGTAAATATTAGTCTTATTAAGTGTTTTGCAATCGAGCAGTTCATAATCTGTTTCTTCATTCAGGGCAAGGGGTATTCTGTCGAGGGCAATAAAATCATCGAGAATAAGTTCGAGAACCTCGCCACTATTCATCGTTTCCAATTTTACAAGGAGCTTTGGGAGGTTATCAGGGCAGGGTAAGCCCCTTAAATCGAGCGTTTGAGTTGATTTCATGCTTTCTGTTCCTTACACACCTGCATAAATGAATGAGACAATAACAGCAGGACCTACATAATAGACAAGAAATGCCAAGATAGCCAATATAAACAATATAGGAGCAATGATTTGAAACTTATGTTTTTTAATTAAGACGAGCATTTCCTTGAAGATATATTTAATTTTATTCATATAAATAGTTTTTCAAATTATAATTTATGATTGCTCCAAAGCAGCGTTCATATCAGTGTTATAGTGCTCTGCCTTGAGCCAGAATGAATTTTTTATAATCAAATGTTTGTGTTTTTTATTTGGAAACAGAAACATTATGCATTTTGTTAAACCGAAAACAAAAATATAAAGCAAGGTGAGAAGAATGCTTATGAGTATTTTCTGTACGAAACGCACATAAATACGGATAAATTTTTTCATAGTATAAATGGCATAATAAATACTAAAGACAAAAAGTATTATGCAAATTTAAGAAAAATTTTAGAATTTTTTATTTTAAATACAGCTTTTGCTTATACAAAAATATTTCGATTTCTTAATCGTAAATAAGTCGGCAGGGTAAACCCCGCCGTTAATTTAATATTATTGTAGCAGCAATTAAATATGAATTCTATAATTTAATAATTTTTCTGCTAAATTGTTTGTTATTGTCAGATATTTTTAAGAAATAGACCCCTGATGTATAAGTATTAAGCATGATATTTTTTCTATTGGTTCCATTAGTCAGTGACCATTTATCAGAAAGAATTTCTTTACCAAGTAAGTCGGTAATATTGACAAAAAGAGTATGTTCCTGAGCAGCATCAATTTTAATTGTAAAGTCATTTACAAATGGATTGGGGTATAATGACACGAAGAGGTTAGTTTCCATATCATCCAGTCCTTGCTGGGAATTTTCGCTGAAGCATACATTGTCCACGTAGGCGTTATCGAGTTTAAAAGGCATACCCATCAGAGAGGTGTCTTTGGCAATATTTCTTGTTTCGAAAGTTACAATAAATTTAGAGCCGGCAAAGGCATCGAGGTTTATAAAGTGAGTTACAAAAGGGTCGCTGCTGGGAGTTGTGGGATTATAAGTTCCACCCAGTTGAACCCCATCAACAAGGATACGGAAGCTGCTGGCGGCGCTGTAATCGCCTGCGCCGAGGTATTGAGCATAGAGTGTTCCGCCATGTGTTTGTTTGAGGTCGAAGCGCAAGTTGCAATGCGTCCATGCGGTTGCATCAATACAGAAATTAACTTTGGCAGAAAGGAATTCGTTAATACTCCAGTTGTTTGAGCCGGTTGGGATTTCGAGATAGTTTAAATAGTCAATGATATTACCCCCTGTCATTTGGAGTCCTCTAGTGCCTGTATTATGGGCAGGATAAGAGGTGAATGCATTTGAATAGGGTGTGGTCTGTATCAATATCTTGTCCTGAAGATTTGGTTCTTCAAAGCCAATGGTATCGGCAGACAGATTGATAGGATTTTTAATAGATAATCCTACAAGTGTATCGTTATTATTGAGTGTATCTGGGAGGTAGTCAGTCCATGCTTTAATAAGGTATGTACCGCTGTTAGAGAAGTCGTAAGTAGTTGTAAACTGGTATGAGAAGGTATCACGTGGGAACAATGTATAAGGGATAACTGTTTGTTCTGTTATATTGTTGCCATTATTTATTCTATAACCCAATGTAATGGTATCTCCGGCAGCTAAGGAATCGCAGCCATAAAATTGGGCAAGCACTCTGATTACTTCATCACTCAGATGGCAGGCGGACACAGGTGCCGTAATATGAGAAATACCCATGTCGATGTTTTGTTGCAGTTTGTTTTCGAATTCATAGCTGAATAGGGTATCATTACCTGGTTCATTATCATTGAAAAAATCAGTCCAACAGTCAATTTTGTGTATGCCTAATGCAGAAAAGTCGGCGGGTACAGAAAAGATGATATCAAGGGTATCACCACCATTGAGGTCTGTAAATAAAATGATGGTATCGTTAACGGTATTTCCATTATCAATTTTATAGGCAACAGGAATGGTATCACCAGCCAGGAAAGAGGCAAGGCAACCGTTGTAGATGATACGTGCCTGGATGTATTCATTATTAGTAAGACCGCAAGCTGTTTCGGGGTAAATGATACTGTGCATCCACAAATCATAATTGGTCATGGGATAGCCAATACCCACTGCATGCCAGGCGGCTGAAACAGTCATAGCTTCTACAGAGCATTGTCCGTAGAGGTCTTCGGCTGCCCATATTGTGGCCTGACGTGCATCGATAAACTGTGAAGAAGGGACCAGATAATAGGACAGTGTTCGGTAAGCTATTTGAGCAGCGGTATCAATGCCTATACCTACAACATTGTAACTGTTTCCGATATCATTAGTACCTACTTTACCTTCGGACAATATATAGAACCAGTGTATCATTACGCCACAGTTTGTATGCACGCCTCCATTATCAAACATGTCGTTAAAAAGCCAATACTGCCCATGATAAGTATCGGGCAGTTGGGCTGATTTTGGGTCGCTCATAGAACGGAAGCCATTGCCCTGCAGGTCGAAATCCTCACCAATAAACCAGTCGGCATTGGCAGGTGTTGCATAAAACTCAACTGAAGCGCCAAAGATATCACTGAAACCCTCATTAAGAGCCCCCATTTCGTCCTGATAAATGAGGTTGGCAGTATGCTCAGTTACAGCGTGTGTAATTTCATGTGCACAGACGTCTATGGATGTGAGTGCTGAGTAGGCAGTGCCATTACCATCGCCGTAAGTCATGTAAAAGCCATTCCAGAAAGCATTA
>CAZVOS010000313.1:0-4566 GCA_964628845.1 uncultured Bacteroidales bacterium
CCATCTGCTTAAAATGTGTCCTTACCTCTTCTACTACCTGGTTGGCCAAGCGTAACCTCTTGTCGTACATGGTAAGCAATATCCCTTCTATATTGAGTTTTTTATTTAGATTGGACTGTATTATTTTTATTGTATTTAATAGTTTTCCAAGACCTTCAAGGGCAAAATATTCGCATTGTACAGGTATGATTACCGAATCTGCAGCCGAGAGTGCATTCACAGTTATTAAACCAAGAGAAGGAGAACAATCAATAAAAACAAAATCAAAATCATCTTTAATTTTATTAATAACTTTTTCCATCATCTTTTCGCGGTTTGGTTGGTGTATCATTTCAATTTCAGCACCTACTAGGTCGATGTGGGCAGGTAAGAGATATAGATTTGGTGTTGAGGTTTCAAGGATGATATCATTTGGATTTATTTCGTCAATAATGCATTCATAAATGCTTACTTTAATGTTTCTCGGATCGAAGCCAACACCTGACGTGGCATTGGCCTGTGGGTCAGCATCTATAATTAAAGTTTTATGTTCTAAAACAGCCAAACTGGCAGCCAGATTAATAGCTGATGTTGTTTTACCTACGCCCCCCTTTTGATTAGCAATAGCTATTACTTTTCCCATATAATATAAAAATGTTAAATGTTTTGAATGCAAAAGTAAAAAAAAGCTGACAGTATTCCATCAGCTTTTATATTTCATCATTAATTAATTTTATTTTTTTGTATCTTCTGGTGTCCCTAAGTCATCAAAGTTGACATCAGTATAATTATCAGAAGATTGACTTTCTTCTTTAACAGACTCAACAGGTTTTTCGCCGGTGTTTACAAAATGAATCACCGCGTCTAATCCATCTTTAAACTTTTCAAAATCTTCTTTGTAAAGGAAAATTTTATGCTTTTCGTAGAAAAACTTGTTTGTTTCAGTATTGAAACATCTTTTACTTTCTGTAATCGTTAAATAAAGCTCCTCGGCTCTGGTGGATTTAACATCAAAAAAGTAAGTTCTTTTACCAGCTCTTACCGACTGGGAAAAAACTTCATCTCTTTCTCTACCTTTTTCTTGATTACCATACTCTTCCATAATTCATTTTTTTTAATGACACAATTACTTACTTAATTCCAGCCACAAATATATTAAAAAAAAATTAATTAGAATAAAATATTTAGATTTATTAACTCAAAAACTATTTTAATAATAAAATAAAACTTAACAATCTAATGAAATTCAGTTTATTAGAAATTAATTTCTGTTAATAGCATTAAGGTCTTCAAAAGCACTTTTTAATCTTTTAACGACAGATTTTTCGGCATCCCTGAGCCATACCCTAGGATCATAATATTTTTTATTGGGTTTGTCTTCACCTTCAGGATTACCAATTTGACCTTGAAGATAATGTTCTTTGGCTTTATAATAATTAAGTACCCCTTCCCAGAAAGCCCATTGGGTATCTGTATCAATATTCATTTTAATAACACCATAACCGATGGCTTCTCTTATTTCCTGTTGGCTCGACCCTGAGCCACCATGAAATACAAAATTAACAGGATTGACTACTGTTTTAAATTGCTCCTGTATATATTTTTGTGAATTATGTAATATGATGGGTTGCAATTTCACATTGCCTGGTTTGTAAACACCATGTACATTACCAAAAGAAGCTGCAATGGTAAATCTGTCACTTACCTGACTTAATTCTGCGTAAGCATAAGCCACTTCGTGGGGTTGTGTATAAAGTCTTGAACTGTCAACATCTGTATTGTCAACACCGTCTTCTTCGCCACCTGTTATACCCAGTTCTACTTCCAAAGTCATCCCTATCTTACTCATGCGTTCCAGATAATGTTTGCATATCTCTATGTTTTCTTTTAATGGCTCTTCTGATAAATCAAGCATGTGAGAACTGTACATGGGTTTGCCATTTTTAGCAAAGAATTTTTCGCCTTCGGTTAAAAGTGCATCTATCCATGGTAATAATTTTTTTGCTGCATGGTCTGTATGTAAAATAACAGGAATTTCGTAATATTCAGCCAGCAGGTGAATGTGCAGGGCACCCGCTATCGCACCAGCTATACAGGCACGCTGGTTGTCATTATTTAATGATTTACCTGCATAAAACTGAGCCCCCCCATTTGAAAACTGTATAATGACGGGTGAATTGACTTCTTTGGCGGCTTCCATAACAGCATTTACAGAGTGAGAACCTACTACGTTAACTGCTGGTATTGCAAAACCCTGGGCTTTTGCAATACGAAAAATTTCTTGTACATCGTTGCCTGTAGCAATCCCTGGAGCTACCTTGCTTAATATTTTTTCTGACATAACTTAGATTTTAATGTGATTATTTAATTACAAATATAAGATATTTTATCCTAATTCTATAGAGATTTCTGTAAGCACTTCATTTTAAATTGTTTATGTTTTGACAGTAGCATCTCTTTATAAAATGCAAATATAATAATTTTGTAATATCATTTATTTGCTGTAAATTTGAAATAATAACTAATTTTAAGAAAGGAGTTTTTTTTATGAAAACAATTTTTACTTCATTATTAGCGTCTTTATATGTTACAGTTTTTGGCTTGAACTGGACATCATATGGCCCCATAGGGATTCATGCAAATAGCATATTATTCGGAGCAGGGAGCCATGGTTATGATGTGATTTGCACTAATACGGGGGTCTGTGTAAATAATGGTTCAGCTTATACGTGGCATGCATATAATTACGGTATGCCTGCATGGGAAGCTGTTCCGTATGACACAAACAACGTACTTCTTATTATGGGAAATGGGAGTTACTCTGACGGTATTTATAAATTTAACTTGACAGATAACTCTTTTAGTGTAGTGGAATGGATTCCTTTTTCAACTTTTATCAAGTATTGCCCTATCAATGATACATATTATGCAGGTTCAAGGTATTCTGGTTTATACAGATCAGCCGATGGCATTAACTGGGATACTGTTTCATATTTTCATAATAAAGGATGTGCTGCAATGGATTTCTATGAGCAGCATATTGTTGTAGTTCAGGAAAATAATATATATGCTACTTATTATTCTGATGACGAAGGCATTAACTGGAATCAGTCTTCATCAAACATCCCCATCCATGACCTTGCATTTGACCAAAATGGTGTATTATACGGTGTTTTTACCGGCAATTCTAATTCCTCAGGACTTTATATTTCCCATGATTTCGGTCATACATGGGATATGGAGTATTTTATTGACAATATAAACGTTGTCGGATTCGATGTTGTAGGCAACTTGTTTACAGGATTTCATGATGCACTTCCAACTTTTGAAGGCGTAGCTATTTATGATACAGCTACAAATAATTTCAGTTTTTTAAATAATGGCTTACCCAACAAGAATATCAACAGCTTTAAAATTAACCCCATATTAAGCAGCATCACTATTTTTGCGTGTACCGATACGGGTGTTTATTTTTGTAATAATTATATTACTGAGATTCAGGATGTTTTCTTTGATGAAAACAATATCTGCATTTACCCGAACCCTGCAACAGATAAAATCACAATAATATCTTCCGAAAATGCTGCTGTAGAAATATTCAATATTCAGGGTCAGTTCATAAAAGAAATTTCTCATACAAGTTCTGAAATAAAAGCTGATATATCTGAATTAACTGATGGTGTGTATATGATTAAAATAAAAACTCAAAAAGCCATACCCTACTGGCAGAGAACTACTGTAAAGAAATTAATAAAACATTAATTTCGGTAAGTAATAGCATAATAAGCGACATTTTTTGTAATTTTGCTTTCTCAAAGATTTGAAAACACAATACTTATGGATATTATTTTAAGCGGTATTCGCTCTACAGGTCAGTTACACCTTGGAAATTATTTCGGAGCTTTAAAAAATTTCGTTAAATTACAGCATACACATAGTTGTTACTTTTTTATTGCCGATTATCATGCCCTGACTACCCATCCCAATCCTGAGAATTTACAAGAGAATGTCAGGCAGGTTCTTGCAGAGTATATAGCTTGCGGGCTCGATCCCGAAAAGGCCACCATATATGTGCAAAGTGATGTGCCAGAAGTATGCGAATTGTATCTTTTGTTGAATATGAATGCCTATGTCGGAGAACTGGAGCGATGTACCTCTTTTAAAGAAAAAATACGTAAGCATCCTGATAATATCAATGCTGGTTTACTTACATATCCAGTGCTTATGGCTGCCGACATCCTTATACATAAATCGCATAAGGTTCCTGTAGGTAAAGACCAGGAGCAACATCTCGAAATGGCACGTACCTTTGCCAACAGGTTTAACAGGATATACCATATTGATTTTTTTCCTGAACCACAAGCTTATAATTTTGGCGAAGCGTTGGTAAAAATACCTGGTCTTGATGGCAGTACTAAAATGGGAAAATCAGAAGGTGCCAACAATGCACTATTCCTTTTCGACACAGCTGAAGTAACACGAAAGAAAGTAATGAAAGCTGTTACAGATACAGGTCCTACACAAGTCAATCAAACCAAACCACAAACAATACAGAACCTTTTCGATATTATGAAGGTGGTCTCAAAA
>CAZVOS010000314.1:0-4565 GCA_964628845.1 uncultured Bacteroidales bacterium
TTATTTATTAAAATACTTTCCAAAGCTTCTTTTTCTGCAATGCGTACATTTCTTTGAAAATGACTGAGTTTATTTATAACAGATATCGTTACCAGATGATAAAAATTATCCATTTCCCAGTTTAAAAACATTTCCTCTTCCTTATTATAAATGGAATCAGTCGCAAGAGATTTTGAAATCAATTGCTTTGCATTTTCATCTTCATTGCAATAGTTTAACAGAATCTCTTTGTAATCCTGAATTTTCTTCTTCAATTCAGAGCCCTTTCCTTTGACTGAATCTGTTTCGTTTCCACAAAAGATTAATGTGGGCGTTTGAAAATTATCTTTATTTAATATCATGGCAGGATTTTTTGCAGCAGCTTCAGCGTCAGACTCGCTAACACCATCAACCCATGAAATCAACTCAATTTTGTTTTTCTCAATATATTGGCAGAGCTCATCAGCAATGGCTTTTATGTTGTCAATGCCAATTTTAGATGATGTATCAGAGTAAAGGGTATCGTTTCTTAATTCTTCTACTAAGATATTATTTTTATTTTCAAGAAAATTTGTCGTTTTCATTATCTCTTTACCTTGTTTTACAAATAAGCTCATTACGTCTTTAGAAACAGTTAAAGATAGAAGTAAATTAAACATATTAAAGAAAACAATACCAATACACAAATAAAGGAAACTGGCTTTGATGGTTTCTTGCTTTTTATACACTTTAGCAACATACATAGGAAAAAATACCGTTGTAAGCCCTATGGCTCCTAAAATAAGCATTATGGCTGCACCAGCCCAATGCTGAATTTTAAAGAGAGTCCCCATAAGATACCAGGCCAATGCAAAATAGCCAATAATATAAGTGAGCCGAAGATGTTTTGAATTGGCATCCATTAACTTTGATATAAGAATAGCCGGTAATAACAATCCTGCTATTATCGAAAAGCCCAATGTAAGCATGATACCAGCCCATGGCCAATGTTGTATCTTGAATAAAAAACCAAAAATAAATGCAATACCCCCAATTATTGAGATAAGGTAAATGAAAAGACTTCCTTTTAATTTGGATTCTTTTTTCATCACCCATAATGCAGAGGGCATAAATACCGCACCTAAAAGCAGAAACCCTAACGACAGCAAAATGCCTGCTCCCTGCCAGTGCTGAATTTTAAACAATGCCCCGATGGTAATCATTATCATGGATACCATGCCAATAGTTTTCATTAATGTTTTCATAATTCTGTATTTTTTATCAATTAATAATAAAGTTTCTTCCTGAACTTTTTTTAATCCCTTTTTGCTAAATTTCTTCCTTGCTTTTTCATAAGCTTCATTAAAGCTGAGACCATCATACATACTATCTTCAACCATACAACAAATATGGTCAACCAACTCATCGTGCAAATGCGAAAAGGTAATGCCTTCTGACGTAACATCGTCAATGATGATTTTAATCTGTGTTTCAGTTAAATTTTGCATGCTTGTAAATTAAAACCAGGTTTAAAAAGTATGCCCATCAATTCAAGGTATTCCTGCAAGTCCTTAATTTTTTCTAGGGCAACATTCTTTCCAGCAGGTGTTAGTTTGTAATAAATGCGTGCCCTGCCATTTATAATTTCTGTTTCAGTGCTCACAGTACCATCTGTTTCAAGTTTGTGCAAAATCGGATATAAAGCACCGAAAGTAAGTTTAATTTTTCCGGTTGACAGCTCTTCTACTTTCTGTGTAATCTCGTATCCGTACATCCTGTTGTTTTCCGATAACAGCTTCAACACTATTGAACGAAGCGAACCTTTAAGTAATTCTTTTGATACCATAATCTATATTTTATTAAATTGTATATACTATAAACTTATATATTGCAAATTTAGTATATAATTTTTAATAAAGTCAAGAAAAATTTTTTATTTTTTTCTTTTAAACTTATTACTGTTGTTTGAGAAAATTTGATAGATTGATGAAAAAAGCATTCAGAAAGAGATTTATGCTTGTGTTTATAATAAGTTTTTTTTATGAACTGATGCAGGCAGCCCTCTATTCATGTGATTTATATTTTGTAACTTTATATTGAGTTCTTTAGGTATTATTTATTTTGTTTAACAACACCTATTAACACACCAAAAGCTCCATCAGTTTGTATCCAGTTTTTTTCAGGGAGATAACATCTTGAAACAAATCCATCAAGATATAATGCATTAACACAACCCAAATCTGCGAAATAACTAGCAAAATCATAAAAATTGATTTCTGTTTTCGACATTGCAAATAAAATATTATTATCAGGAAGAATGCCAACTCCATTTCTGATATTTAAGTTAGAAGAACCTTTCTTAAAACTCGGATGTATTTCGCCGTTAATGAGCAGCATAGGGCCAGATTGAGTTGCGAATTCAATATTTTCGCTATATATAAATTCACTTGTTTTACAAATAATTGGAGATTTTTCTTTAGTAATATAAAATATGCCATTAGGTTTCATATAAAAATTTCCGTTTCCTTCAGCAGTGTTTATCGATGAAAGTTTTTCTTTATTTTTAATAAAAAGCCCTAGAGGTGTGGAATCCTTCTTATACATTCCACCATTCATTGCAAAAATTAATGACATATTATTACTTTCAACATAATTCTTTAGGTTTAATATACTTTTTAGAATGTTTCCTTTATCATCTTTCCAGAAAAACTTTAAATCTTGGGTTTTGGGATTAACAACATAGTATAAAATCTCAGAATTAGCAAAATGATTATCTACCTTAAAAGGATAAAGTACTATTAAGGGAAAAAAAAATAGAAATAATAAAATTCTTATCTTTTTATTTTTCATTCAAAATATCTCTAATCAGAAGGGAGCAAGAGTTCTATAAATTATTCAGCTATCTTCCAAACAGTATCAATTACGGTACCATCGACCCATTTGATGATGGCAACGGGCTGGTCGGTAAATTTGATTTTTTCGGGCTTGCCACATATCTGTTCGGCTTCTTCCTTAAGTTGTTGAATAGTTTTGATAGGGAGCTTGGTATTTTTAAGCTTTTCTATTAAGTCGGTACGCTGTGGATTGATAGCAATGCCTCTTTCGGTAACAATCACATCAATAAGTTCACCAGGCCCGCAAATGGTGGTCACTTCATCACGTATTACAGGAATTCTGTCGCGGAAGAGTGGTATGGGGAGTATGGTGCATTTAGAGAACAGACAATTTTGCCAGCCCCCAATGCCATGCAGCAGCATGCCATCTGAATGTGTAACCACATTGGCATTGAAATTTAAATCTACTTCAGTAGCTCCTAAAATAACCACATCGAGCATTGTAGAGAAATTGCCTTTACCATGGTAATTATAGCTGGTAAAAGGGCTGGTGTTGATATGGTTTGGATTTTCTCTCATCGAACGCACACCTTCAAGGTCGAAGGTCTGTCCATCGAGAATAAAATCGGTAAGCCCTTCTTCGAGCATCTGTACCAGATATTTATTGCTGCCTCCTCTGGCAAAACGTGCTTTCATACCTCTTTCACGCAGTATGTCTGCGAAATAAATACCAATAGAAAGGGCAGTACCTCCGGCACCTGCCTGAAATGAAAAACCATCTTTAATGATGCCAGCTTCGTCGCAGAACTGGGCTGTCATTTCGGCAAGGAGTAGGCGGTCGGGACTTTTAGTAACTTCAGTAGTACCTGAGACTATTTTTTCGGGAATGCCTATCTGGGGAAGTACAACAACATAATTAACATTGTTGCCATGAATTTGCCAGGGGAGGCAGGGAAATGGCACCAGATTGTCGGTGGCTACAATAACCTTGTGGGCATATTGAGAATCGGCCAAAGCAAAGCCCAGCAAACCACAGGCAGCAGGACCTCTGTCGCCTGTAGCATTGCCAAAAGCATCAGCAGTAGGAGCCGCAATAACAGCAATGTCTATAACTACTTCACCATCCTGTATTGATTGATAACGCCCACCATGAGAACGTAGAATACCCATACCTTTCATCTTACCCTGTGAAGTAAACCTGCCTAGTGAGCCGTTCATACTGCCTTCAATATGATGTATGGTGCCGTCTTCAAGATATTTGGTAAGCGGACTGTGACATTCAAAAGAGGCAGAAGGCACCCAAACAAGGTCTTTAATGCCCATCTCATGAGCTATGTCGAAAATCTGCGCGGCAATTATGTCCCCGTTTCTGAAATGATGGTGTGTGGAAATCACCATGCCATCTTTTAAGCCCGCTCTGATAAGGGCTTCTTTAAGTGAAGATATCGTTTTATTGCCATCGGCAGGATAGTCGGCACAACTGGCAATATAAGGGGCATATTTTCTGCCTGTCGGTTTATATTTACCAACACCCATAAAGGGTATTTGTGGTTTACCATTAACTTCTTCAGGCACCAGACGTCCCAATGCATTTTTTACAAATTTAGTTGACATATTCTTCCCTCCAGTTTTGATTAATAATACCTAATTTAACGGCCACATCAATGGTACGCTGTGCCCTTTTCACAACAGGGGCATCAATCATCTTAGTACCCAGCGATACCACACCCAATCCTTTTTCTGTAGCATCCAGAAAAGCGACTACAATCTTTT
>CAZVOS010000315.1:0-4558 GCA_964628845.1 uncultured Bacteroidales bacterium
GAACGAAGTCTCGGTGGTTGAGCGATGCTTGGTGAGCAAAGTCGAACCAAGCCGAAACCACCTTTGAAGGAGTGAAGCCGAAACCACATATAGTCCAGAGCTTCATCACTTACTCTAAACAAAAAACTCTATTTTCAATATTAAACGTTTATTTAAATATCACCCGCAATGAAGGTGTTTTTCAACCAATTTCATAAGTTCTTCATCACTTTTAATATTGGCTCTCAGATTGGCATCATCAAAAGCTCTCAGGTTTTTTACCAAACCCTCTATTATACCGTCGGTAAACACATCATGTTTCAGGTATATATCCTTTTGCTTAATGAGTGTTTCAGCCGATTCAAAACAGGAAGCAGGAAGGTGTGCCAGATCCTTAACTTTTTCTTTATGCTCATCGTGAAAGATATTTACATTAACATAAGATTTTTCAGCAAACTGAAGGGCATTTCCCATTTCGAAACCATGACGTGCAGCCACAGCCAGACTGGCAAGGAGAAGGTAGATATCGGCAGAGCCGTCAGGTGAGCGCATCTCAACAGTCTGCTTCTCGCTCAGATTTTTATATACCTCTGTTTCAAGTGGATTCAGAGCATTCACCATATTTTTAGAACCTACCCAGCCGAGAGGTACTCTTACGAGCACAGATCTGTTACGGTCGCCCCAGCATACATTAGTAGGAGCTTCCTGATGAGGCACCAACCGAAAATATGAAGTGGGAATAGTATTGCCAAACGCAGTTATAGATGGCGCTAATGTTAAATAACCAGCAATTGCTTTTTTTGCATTATCATTAAGAATTCCTCTTTCATCAATCATCATATTTTGTCCATCTTTAGTGATGCGTGTATGTATATGCAAACCACTGCCAGCTTTACCTACAGAAATTTTAGGCGCATAGGTTACAGTAACCCCATATTTAAAGCTGAGCATACGCAATATCCACTTAGCCATTATCAACTGATGGGCTGCTTCGGTCAGATTTGTCGGCAAAAACTCAATTTCGTTCTGCACATAATCGTGTGTATCGGTAGAAAAATTACCCACTTCAGAATGGGCATACTTGATGTTTGAAAAACATTGTGAAAGCAGATACAGAGCTTCTGTTCTTAGATGCTCCCATTTGGCAAAGGGTAAAGAAGCATGATAACCTCTCTGGTTTACACCCGGATATAAATTATTTTTGGGTGCAATAACATAATATTCCAATTCGCCCATGGCTTCAAAATTCATCCCGGTAACATCAGTAAAAGCTTTACTGGCCTTGTTCATAATATTTTCGGGCGAGCTTGCCAAGGGCTCACCGTCTTTATTGAAATAACAACACATGATATCCAGTGTAGGTATTTCAGTAAAAGGATTTATATAAGCCGAGCTGAATTTGGGTATCACATAAAGATCGCTGGAACTTGCCTCTACATAAGAAAATAAACTCGAACCATCCACCCTCTCGCCACACGAAAGTATGGTATGTAAATACTTTTTTGATGTAATGGGGATATTTAGCGTCTTAAGCCGGCCATCACCAGCTACGTACCTGAAATTGAGCATCCTAATACCCTGCTTCTCAGCAAAATTGATGATGTCATTTCTGGTAAAATCCTTTGGGGCTTTATTTAAAAACTTAATTAAAGGATTGGGATTCATTTGAAATTCCATATTTTCCATAAATCTAATGTTTTAAACAAAAAGTCTTGACTTAAAAAGACAAGACTAATTTGTATTTATAAAAAAAATAACTAATAAACAATAAGAGGTTTCACAACAGTATGGTTATCAACCATAAGATTAACAAAGTATGTTCCCGCTTCCAGCTTCCCTTTACTAAGATTTATTTGATGTTCCCCTATACTTAAATTTGAATCGAATATTCTGCCTATTTCCTTACCAAGCACATCAAAAATTGTAACCCTAACATGACTATTTTCAGATAGTACAAATGAGATAAGCGAAGTTTCTGTCAAAGGATTGGGATAAATATTTAGGTTAACATTTTGCACTTTATCATCGTCAATAGCAGTGTTATTATTATATACATTAATATCATCAATATAAAAATTATTACCTCCCTTGTTAATAAATTCGAATTTAAACATGACGTTTGGATTGCTCCCAATATTGTTGAGAGCAGAAACAATTTCTTCTCGCCATTGGTTCTGATTTGTAGGAACAAAGGCATTGGTATCTCCTGCGCCAGCAGTAGCAAGTGCTGAGTCGGATATTGTTTTTCGTGGTTGCCATGTTTGGCCACAATTGGTAGAGACAAGGACTCGTAATACGCCGTAAGCATTTTCACTTGTACCGGTAAGAGGATTGGACATGGTTGTCCCTTTAAAAGCCATCTTAAATTTTAATCGCGGGTTGGGTAAATTGCTTAAATCGTAAGCTGGTATAATAATGGCATCCGTACTTTCTACTGTAGTTTGGTTGTTATTCAGTTTTAAAGAAGCACTGCCTGAATAAGCTGCCTGTGATGTCCTTTCCCATTTGTTTACTCCTGGCACCGAATTTTCAGTAATCCAGGAATCAATTACATTTGATTGTTCAAATCCCTCTGTAAATGGGGCTGTAGTACTGGATGAACCTGTTCCTACATGAATATAATTAGATTTCGTAATTGTATGGTCACCGATGGTATTACTTACTTTTAACGTTACGTCGTAACTTCCTGCAGTAGCATACGTAACTGTGGGATTTTGGTCGGTTGATGTGGCAGGAGTACCTCCGGCAAATGTCCATTCCCAATCGGTAACTGTGCCATTATAAGAGAAATCGGTAAAATCGATACTCAAACCCTCACAAATCATATACTTATTTGAAGTAAAATCAGCTACAGGTGCGCAATTGCTTGGCAGTGTATCCAGTACGCCTGTGGCAACAAGGTTTTCGTAAGACCACAAACTCCTTCTTGTACCCATAAGTGTTGCATTTATTCGTTCCAGTTGACCATTAGTAAAAGCATTCTGACAAACACCACTGGCATAATCCATATAATTTTCAATCATATCGGGTTCGTCTCCATAACCAGAAATATCTGTAGTACATGAATTAACACTACCTGCAGGAGGACAACCCTGTGTGGCTTCTTTAACAGGAGGTGTATCATCTACTTCATCACCATTCATCCCCAGCCATGAGGTATGCATACAATTATCTAAAC
This sequence comes from uncultured Bacteroidales bacterium, assembly GCA_964628845.1. GTDB lineage: Bacteria > Bacteroidota > Bacteroidia > Bacteroidales > PXBB01 > JAKIYU01. The sequence goes on from CAZVOS010000315.1 coordinate 3,158, forward strand.
CAAGAAGTGTAGCCATAATGTTCTGAAAAGGATGGTATAGGTTAAAAAAGTGTCCTGTTTCGTGTGTCATCACCCTATTGTAATTATTTATTCCAGAACCAGCCATGCTGGTAGCTGTGCCAATACTTCCCACACAATCGTGACGAACAAGAACACCATCTAAAAGCGTATCACCGGCTGATGGTGACAACATATTATCTGGTGTCAGCGGAGATAAGCCGCCTATAAGAGCTCCAGCAGGTAATATCATGCCTTCGGGATAAATAAAACTTACTGCATAAACATTCATATAACTCGAATACGCCCAGGAATTATCTCTCATCACATTAAAATAAGCATAATCTGTACGTGGGTCATACACCCTGTCTATACCATCTGTACAATTGCCCCAAGGGTCTATTTTGGCTAAACGAAATTCAATCTGAGCATCAGCAGCTCTCGCTTTAAAAAGCGAAAATGTATTTGCAGTATCTTCATTGAGCCGGTTATAATCAAGATTCATAAGTGCAATAGCATCTTCAACCTGTTCTCTTGTAATATTTTCGACCCCATATTTGTGAATCACATGAAATATTACAGGTATGACCCTTCTTCCATTAATAAGTGTATCAGTGCCCTTTGAATTCCTGAATAGTTCAGGATTGTTTTCCATTAGCATCATTAATTTTTGTTGCTCATTTTCATACACAATATATCTATCGATAAAATCAGGAGTCTCCTTGGCTTGTTTCAGAATAATTTCATCCAGAATACATTTGTGAAAATGAGGATTATTTTTTTTATGAACAGCGTGTTCATGATTGATTTGTGCATCAATTTTAAAAATAAAAATTGCTAGCATAATCATTATTAGAATACTTCTTCTTAAAAACATGTCTTTTAAAATTTTGAAAGTTAACAAAACAAAAATATATAAATTTATCAATACTACGAAATTTTACGCAATTTTCGTATTAAAAAAATAACAGTTTTACTGATGAGCCAAAAATCACAACGATTAAAATCCATCTTACATAAACAGCGCCCCATTTTACAGCCGATTTTGTAGCTATAAAAGCGCCAATGATACTACCAACTGAAAGAATTAAGCCTGCTCCGTAGTCAACCTGATTATTTATTATAAAAACAAATAGAGCAAAAGGTGTGAACAACAAATTGATAAATGCTTTAATAGCATTGGCTTTAACAATATCAAACTCAGCAGCAAGCACTAAAGCTGATAAAAGAAAAATACCAACCCCTGCCTGAATAAATCCACCATAAATACCAATAAGAAAAAACACTAAATAATGCCACTTTTTAATAATAATTTCCTGATTTTCATTAGATTTATGAGATTTGAGCCATTTTTCTGGTTTATAAAAAATAAAAAAAAGCATAATTAGCATAATAACACCAATA
>CAZVOS010000316.1:0-4532 GCA_964628845.1 uncultured Bacteroidales bacterium
TTAGGACTCTACGGTTTTAATGCGTTGCTCGTATCTTTGGGTTTGGGTGTATATTATAATCCCAGCATGGAGCTTTTTATTATTATCTTTTTTGCTTCTCTCCTTAGCTTTTTCCTTACAATCTTATTCGAAGGCGTTATTGGAAAATATAGGGTGCCTTACCTGAGTATTCCTTTTCTTATTTCTATCTGGCTGGTTACATTAGCCACAAGACAATTTACCACATTAATAATTAGTGACCGTTCCATTTATATTCAAAATGAAATATATACATGGGGAGGTTTGTCAATAGTAAATATTTATAATTATTTTAATACGCTTTTTAATAATGAGGTAATCATTGTATATTTCAAATCGCTTGGAGCTATTTTTTTTCAATATAACATACTGGCAGGTTTTTTATTAGCTATTGGTTTGTTTATTTATTCACGTCAAGCTTTTGTTCTTAGTTTGTTGGGTTTTGTATCTGCATATTATTATTATTTCTTTATTGGTGCCAATATTAATGAACTGAATTATACCTATATAGGGTTTAATTTTATTCTAACAGCCATAGCCATTGGTGGTTTTTTTATTGTCCCTTCAATATATTCATACTTTTTTGTGATTTTGCTTACACCTATCATTTCGGTATTATTAACAAGTACTGTAAGTATTTTCTGGGTGTATCAGTTATCCGTTCTTTCTTTACCTTTTAATATAATCGTAATAGTTTTTCTTTATGTCCTTAAATTCAGAGAATACCGCTTGCATATACCCGAAGTTGTTGTATTCCCCAGAAGCAGCCCTGAAGAAAACCTGTATTTACAGAAAAACTCACAGTCGCGATTTAAAAATTATTATTATCTGCCCATAGAATTACCCATTCGTGGTCAATGGAGAGTATCTCAGGGACAAGATGGGGAAATAACCCACAAAGAAAACTGGAAACATGCCTGGGATTTTGATATTATTGATGATGAAGATAAAACTTATAAAAGCTTAGGAACAGATACAGATGATTTCTATTGTTTCAACAAGCCAGTTCTGGCTGTCGCTGATGGCGTGGTCGAAAAAATTATTGATAATGTACCTGATAATGAAATAGGAGATGTGAATGTTGAACATAATTGGGGAAATACAATTATTATTAAACATACACCTTTTCTTTATTCAAAAATTTCTCATTTAAAGATGGGAAGTTTCAAAGTAAATATGGGCGAATTTGTAAAAAAAGGTACTGTATTAGCCAGTTCTGGCAATTCAGGGCGTTCTCCGGAACCTCATGTCCACTTCCAGCTACAGGCATCTCCTTATGTTGCTTCCGATACCCTTGATTATCCCATCTCTCATTATGTGGTTTATAACTCAAAAAAATCACACGATACACCTGTTATTAAATCATACGACAAACCTTTAAAAGATGAAATTGTTTCAAATGTTACTAGGGAAAATCTGATATATGATGCCATGCATTTTATACCAGGTCAGAAAATTAAACTCGACGTAACATATAACCAGAAAATAGAGGAAATAGAATGGGAGGTTATTACAGACATTTATAATAATACTTATATCTATTGCCAAAGAACAAAATCAAAAGTATTTATTTATAATGACGGTATCATTCATTATTTTACTGGTTTCGAGGGCGATAGAAAATCGCTGCTCTATTATTTCTATCTTGGAATGTATAAAATCTTGATGAATTTTTATAAAAATATGAGCTTTACAGATGTGTATCCTGTGAATAAAATTATTAAAAATCATCTCTTGTTATATGCACAGGATTTAATTGCTCCTTTTTATATGTTCATCAAATGCCGCTATACTTGCTTAAATCATAAATTAGAAGCTACCCTTGATTTAGAATCAGTATCCTTTATAAATAAAACAGAAATTTTTGTTTTTGGTAGAAAAATAAAACAGATTGATTTTGATATTGAAATTAATGATAACAAACAGATAACTTTTAATGTCTCTGATAAAAATACTAAAATAACTGCTGTATGCAAAGACTGATAAACGTTGCAGGATTTATATTAATGCTATCTTTTACTGTAAATGCCCAAAATGAAGTAAACTTTAAGGATGTTGATTCTTTAACATATAAGTATTATGAAAACTTGAAATGGGATAGTCTTATTATTATTGGAAAAGAAGGATTGAAAAATGATATTGATTATTTCTATCTGAGAATGCGCTTAGGTATTGCCTATTATGAAAAGCAGAAGTACAGAAAAGCAGCCATTCATTTCAAAAAAGCCATAAAATTTAATTCTATTGATGATTTGGCCATGGAATATCTATATTTCAGCTATCTCTTTTCTGGTCAAAGTGCTGAAGCCCGTTCACTCACAAAGAAGTTTTCGGAGGAATTAAGTCAAAAATTAAAAACGAATGTATCCCGACTCATTGATGAGATTTATTTCGAAGGTGGGCCAAGCATTGGAAAAAATCCTGTTATTGGAGAAGAAGGAAACCAACATGCTATGCCCCCAGATATATTATTAAGAGAACAAGAATTAACCAATGATGTGAGATATTTTGCATTGGGGTTAAAACATCAGCTCTCGAAAAATATTTATATTTTTCATTCTGTGAGTACTATTGATATTGGAAAAACACAGAATTTAGAATTTTATGAAGGAAATCTTCTTAATGATTATCGTATTTTTCAAAGACAATATTATTTCAGCGGTGGTCTCTATCTTGGTAATGGTTTTTCTTTAAAGCCAGCAGCCCATTTTATTAATGTGAATTACGATAAACTTATTTACGATTTTGATATTAATAATGCCAATAAATTATTTCTTAAACAGGAAAACATTATAATGAATGATTTTGCACTGTCCCTGTCCTTATCTAAAAATGTATCAGTTTTTAATTTCGACCTTAATGGAGTAATAGCAAATATCAATAACAGCAGACAGTGGCAGCTTGCCTTCTCAACTACTGTTTTTCCTTTAAACAATCTGAATCTGTATTTCAATGGAACAGCAACCGTACATAATAATGATTTGAACCAAAACCTTATATGGGAGCCCATGGCAGGAGGTAAACTCACTCCTAAGTTATGGCTCGATGGTTTTATCACAATTGGTAATTTATACAATTATACCGAGAAAAATGCATATCTGGTTTATAATATTACTGATGCTATTATATCCCGAAAAGGATTATCTTTGAAATATGTTTTAAACGATTATATTACATTTTCTTTACATTACCAAAATCTGACCAAGAAAAATATGTTTAACGTTATAAATACTAACAATAAATTAGTTATAGAAGAAAGAAATAATTTTATTAACCACACAATAATAGGAGGTATCAAATGGACACTTTAAAATCTATCTTAGTTTTATTTTTTGCATTTTGTTTATTTACTGTAAATGCGTTTGCCCAAAATGAAAAAGCACTGCAAGATGCTTTCAGTTCGAGTTACACTTATGAATATTCGGGCGATTATACAAAAGCCATAGAAGTTGTAAAAAAACTCTATTCTGATAAATCTTACGAAATTAATCTTCGTTTGGGTTGGCTTACTTATATGAGCGGTTTGTTTACAGAATCGCAGAGCTATTATCAAAAAGCCATGAGTTTAATGCCTCTTTCTTTAGAAGCTAAACTGGGATATGTGTATCCTGCCTCAGCTCTTGGAAATTGGGACCAGGTGATTACACAATATAAAGAAATTCTAAAAATTGATGCTAAAAATACAACTGTCAATTACCGTCTGGGTTTGATATATTATGGGAAGAAAGAATACAGTACTGCTTATAAATACTTCGAAACAGTAGTTAATCTGTATCCTTTCGATTATAATAATACTTTATATTTCGCATGGACTAATTATTTTATGGGTAAAACACGCGAGGCAAAAGTGCTTTTTAATAAAGTGCTTTTAATCCAGCCCAATGATACCTCGGCTCTGGAAGGATTAGGACTGATTAAATAGTTTAATTATAATGTTTACAAGCCATGCAGGTGAGTTAGCAGCTCTATTAACTGCTTTTTTCTGGACTGTAACGGCTCTCGCTTTTGAATCTGCCAGTTTAAAGGTGGGTTCTATAGCAGTTAACCTCATAAGGTTGTGTTTTGCTTTAGTTATTATCAGTGTTTACAATTATATTAGTAGGGGTTTGTGGTTCCCCGTTGATGCCACATCACACACTTGGTTTTGGTTAGTGCTTTCAGGAATTATTGGCTTGGTGGCAGGTGATTATTTTCTATTCGAGTCCTTTACTATTGTGGGTTCACGTATCTCGATGCTTATCATGACTTTAGTACCGCCACTCACGGCTTTTTTAAGCTGGCTGATGCTGGGCGAATTGCTAACGGTGATGAATATGCTTGGCATGTGTATGACGCTGTTTGGAATTGCTCTCGTTATTTTAAACCGAAAAAATGGACAACAAACGCTTAAAGTGAAATATCCAATCAAATGCCTTTTTTTTGCATTTCTGGGGGCTGTAGGTCAGGCAGTAGGACTTGTTTTTAGTAAAGTTGGCATGAAAGATTATGATGCTTTTGCTGCCACGCAAATAAGA
>CAZVOS010000317.1:0-4520 GCA_964628845.1 uncultured Bacteroidales bacterium
TGTTGAGATAATAGTGTTCGAGGCAAACATGCCTTCAATTATTTTAACCCTCATGCCACTACCCGAAAATAAGGGAACAATCATCACTGTTTTTGATTTCATAAAGTCCATAGCATCTTCAACTTCACCCACAAGTATTAAATTTTTAATATGTATTTTTTTTAACCATTCCGGTGCATGCCTGCCTGCTAAATAAAATTTTAACTCAGGATTTCTCTTATTGATTATTTCCCACACATTTTCAATAAACCATTTTAAACCTTCGATATTGGGTAGCCAGTTAAGTGTTCCCAAAAAAAATATGGAAGAAGATTCTCTCTTTATAATAACTTTACTTTTTACTGTATTATCAATACCAAAAGGTATCGCTGTTATGGGGATGCGACAACTGTTATTTACGAAATAATCTGCATCGGCAGGAGTTATTGAAGCAATACCATCTGTATTATTTATAATATTTAGTTCATAATTTTTAAGTCTTTTGGCTTGAATAAGCAAATATTTTTTTTTAAAAACATTTTTCTCATTCAGTGCAATTCTTTCCCAAATCACATGTTCAATATTATGAGCCCGTAAAATTATTTTTGCTTTTGAGTATTTGCGTATCACATTTAAATATGGAGTTACAAAAAGACTTTCCAGTTGTATGATGTCATAATGGTTCTGCAGCAATACCCTTTTAATTTTTTCGGAGAAACCACTGTTAATAAAGCGACTTATATGATAGGGCAAATTGGTAAACATATTTTTTAATGCACCACTTAAAGTAGTGGAAGTGTCTATAAAATAAGTTTCGAAAGAAGTTATATTTACGAAATCGTCATTCAAATTCTCGCTATTAACGAGTAATTTGGGAGTGCTGATGCTTAAGACTTTAACTTTAAAATTTTTGTTTAATAATCCCTGTATCAGATTATACATAGCAATAGAACCACCCTCTTTGGGAGGATAAGGCGATTTGTTGCATATAAATAGAATATTCATCAGGGATTCATTTAAGTGATTTATTTAGTAGCCATCTTTGGTTTTTTGCCAAAAATGCTGTTAATTCTTCTGAATATTTTAATATAAGTATCCATGTCGAATAAAGGGGAATCGGAAGTGGCTTTCACCACGAAGAATACACCAATAGGCAAAAGTACCATCGAAGCCAGCCACATACCTTCGTAGGCAGGTATAACACCTGTTCTGACAAATTTCTCACCTGTAATAGAAATCACATGATAAATTACAAAAAACAAAACAGAGATTACAACAGGCAAGCCGAAACCACCTTTACGGATAATAGCACCCAGAGGGGCTCCAATAAAAAATAGAAGCAGACAGGCAATAGACAAGGTGAATTTGCGGTGCCATTCAATTTCATGACGAAATATAACCCTTTGTCTGCCCCATAAATCTTCTGAAGCATAGTAAGTATAATCTTTGTTACTGCGTGCCCCATCTAATGAGGCCTCTATGATTCTACGCTGCTCATCTTTCGAAAAGATTGAGAGTATGTTATCAAGATTATCTAAAGTACTTAGATGGGCAGAAGTATTTGAAATGTTTTCATTTTCATTTTCTTTTACCGCATCTATACTTTCATTAATGATGTGCTTCATAAAAGATGGAGGCCGGGTGTGGTTTTGAATATCTGAATTTTGTGTTATAGCTGGTTTTAGTTCCTGTGTTTGTTCCTGTGTTTGTTGCTCATCGGGCATTGAGTCGGGATGTACATCATAGTTTGAAAGGTAAAAGTACCTTTTTGTTAAACTGTTAAAAAAATCCAGATACCTGTCCCTAAGTTGAAGATTTAAGCTGTCGATACTATTCTGTAATTGTTTTAGATTAAGCATCTGATAGTTATCTTTAAAAAAATCTTCACTTGTACGTGTCATGGCAAATGAAGACAAATCAAATTTGCGTATCTGTTCATCAAAATAGATACGCTGTAGGGGTCTTGTCACTTCAAATTTTCTCATATCAACTTTTTCTGAAAGATTATATCCTTCATAAAGAGTAAAAACAAGATATTTTTTATCCTCAGTAGTTTCCATCCTTCCCGATTTGGCATAGGTTAAATTAACATTACCCTGTCGTTGCGTATGGTCGTATATCATAATATTATGAATACCTACACCATCTTTATCTTTTTTACCTACCTTAATCACATAGTTTTCTATTCCTTTATAAAAAACACCTTCTTTAATGTTAAGTGCCGGTTTTTGCTCTCTCACATCATACAACAATGCCCCCATTTTAAGATTGGCATAAGGTAAAACATTATTTGAGAAATAAAAGGCCAGCATACAAATAAACAGAACAAGAATAATAAGAGGTCTCATAAATTTTTGTAATGATATGCCTGATGATTTTAATGCCACCAGCTCGAAATGCTCTCCCATATTTCCGAAAGTCATCAAAGAGGAAAGTAAAATAGCGAGAGGTAAAGCAAGCGGGACAAAAGTAGCAGAGGCATAAAATAACAACTGAAGTATAACTTGCCATTCCAGGCCTTTGCCAACGAGGTCATCGACATATTTCCATAAGAATTGCATCAATATGATAAATAATGCAATGAAGAAGGTCATGATAAATGGGCCCAGATAGGAAATTAATAAAAATTTATGTAATTTTTTCAGCATATTATATCAATGAATCAATAACCGATATATTGAATAATTATTATAAAGTTTTATACAAACCTACTTATTTTTTATGAAAATATAGAAAAATATAGAAAATCAGTGTTTTATAGATGAAACATCTTTAGGGTCGTGTTTATGTCTGAATAATAAAGCAAACAATACAGCAATAACAAGGGCATAAGCAGCAAATACGAGCCATATATCAGGCCAGTTTTTTTCGAAGAGTGTAACAGATTGTCCATTTTCGACAATATGTTTTTCGACAGTAAAATAAGTGGCTATGAGTTTACCGCTTACAAAACTTCCTATAATAGTACCAAAGCCATTGGTCATCATCATAAAAAGCCCCTGAGCACTGGCTCTTATTTTGGGGTCACATTGTGTTTCGACAAAAAGAGCACCAGAGATATTAAAAAAGTCGAAAGCCATACCATATACAATACAAGATAGAATAATCATCCATAAACCGCCTTCAGGGTTTCCGAAACCAAAGAGCCCAAACCTGAGCACCCAGGCAAACATACTCAACAACATCACGTTTTTAATACCGAATCTTTTCAAAAAGAACGGGATGGTTAATATAAATAAGGTTTCAGACATCTGAGATATAGACATTATTATAGTAGAGTATTTTACAACAAAGGAGTCGGCATACTGTGGTATATGTTTGAAATCGTCAAGATATACATCACCATACATATTTGTAAGTTGCAGTGAGGCGCCCAGAAACATCGAAAAAATAAAGAATAAAGCCATTTTATAATTAGCAAACAACTTAAATGCATCAAGGCCAAAAAGTTTTACCAAGGAAGATTTTTCGGCAACTTTGAGCTGTGGCGGGCATTTGGGAAGTGTAAACGAATAAATCCCTAATAAAAAGGAAGCTACAGCCGAGATATAAAACTGCATTTCAGTGGCTTTATTCCCCGACAAATTGGTTACCCACATGGCCACAATAAAACCGATTGTACCCCACACCCTTATAGGTGGAAAATCTTTAATCACATCGTAACCCGCAGTTTTTAAGGCATTATAACCAATTGTATTTGTAAGCGCAATAGTAGGCATATAAAAGCACATAGCTATAAGCATATACCAGAAAAAAGTGTCAGGATTATCTACAGTAGGAAAAAGAAATACAACAATACCACTTAAAATATGGAGCATGGCATATAGTTTTTCTGCATTTATCCATCGGTCGGCAATAATACCTGTAAGAGCAGGCATAATAAGGGAGGAAATACCTAAAGTCAGAAAAATAGCGCCAAATTCAGTGCTGCCCCAGCCTTTTGTTCCAAACCAGTAATTTGCTATTGTTATCAGCCACGAACCCCACACAAAAAACTGAAGAAAATTCATGACAATAAGACGTAATTTGATGCTCATAATTTAAAAATTAAATGTGAATGACTATTGAAAAAGAATACAAAAATAGAAAATATATTGAGCTGTATAATTCATTAAGTGAACAAAAATTATTAATACATAACTTTTGTATATCTTACATCATTAAACATTCAATAAGAGAGAAGTGCCAGAGAGCATGCATTATTTTTTTCTTCTTGTTCTTTTTTCTATCTCATCGCGTATACGTGAAGCTTTTTCAAAAGCTTCATCTTCTATAGCTTTATCAAGTATATCTCCCAGTTCTTTAAGTGTTAATTTAGAAAAGTCTTCTTCTAAATGACTTGTTTTTTTAGGTACGTCTTTTTTAGGTGGGTTCTGCTTTTTCTTATCTTCAGCGCTTGAGGATAATTCATCATTTTCGAGAATAATTCCTGCCACATTTAATACTTCCTCGTAAGTATAAATGGGTGCATTGAATCTGAGGGCAATAGCTACAGCATCCGAAGTACGTGCGTCAATACATTTTTCTTCCACACCATCAGT
>CAZVOS010000318.1:0-4514 GCA_964628845.1 uncultured Bacteroidales bacterium
TATTAATTTATATAAAGAAAATAGAGAATTATTAAAAGATATAATAAAACCGCTTGAAGAAGCATTTATAATTGGAGTAAGAATGAATCATAGATTGATAAAACATAAATGCGGAATGGATGAATGGGCTGATAAAAATGATAATATAGAAGAATTAAAAAAGATAAGACAACAAAGAATAAATATAATAAATGAAAAAAGCAATAATTGATTGTGGTGGTTGGAAAGGTGATAGTATAGAATTCTTACGTAAGCAATTTGGAAATTATACTGTTCATACTTTTGAATGTAACCCTGTATTTTTTTCTTATTATAATAATTTTGAAAATCATATATTACATAAAAAAGCTGTATGGATTTTTAACGGTGATGTTACTTTTTATTTGCAGGATAATCCCTTATGGGATGGACATTCAATTTGCAAAGAAAAAAGTAATGTAAAATATCCTATTACAGTAAAATGTATTGATTTTAGCAAATGGATATTAGATAATTTCACAAAAGAAGATGAGTTATTTCTTAAAATGAATATAGAAGGAGCTGAATATAAGGTATTAGATAAAATGCTTAAAGATAATTCTATTGACTATTTTAATAAACAACTTATTATATCGTTTCATCAAGAGAGATATACTGATATAACCTCATTGGAAAATCAAAATAGAATAATTATTGAATTAAAAAAAAGATATTTTAAAATAGGTTTATGAAAACAGATTTATCAAATATATTAACAGTATTTATCTTGACTTGTGGGAAAGACCCTAATATTGATGACTGTTTAACTGCCTTGAAAAATCAAACAGTTACTTTTAAAATTGATATTATAAAAGATTATTCCCCTTTGAATATGGCTTTCAATGAAATGATTATTAGATGTAAAACTGATTATTATATCGAATGTGATTCTGATATGGTTTTATATGATGATGCTATCAGACTATTATATAATTCTATAAAAAACACATCTGATAAATGTGTAATGACAAGCTATATGCTTACTGACGTACATTTGAAAAAAGATATTTACGGAATAAAAATATATAAACACAATATTTTCAAACAATATCCTTATAAAAATGAATTGTCCTGCGAAATGGGACAGTTGGAAAAATTGCAAAAAGACGGATATACTTACAAACTTTTTGATGAAGTTATTGGTAAACATAGTCCAAAATGGACTAATGAGACAATATTTCACAGGTATAAAGACCTGATGGAAAAATTTAAGACTAAAAAATATGTTTGGTTAGAAGATTTGCCTAAAAAATTACTGGAAAAATATAAACAAAGTCATAGTGATATTGATTTATATGCTTTTCTCGGTGCTTATAATTCTATAATTTCTGATAATATTCAGGAAGAAGAAAAAGACTATACTAAATACAGAACAAAAGAAATAGCAATATTAGAATCTTATGTTCATCATCCTATTTCTTGCAATTTATATATGACTAATAAATGTCAGTTGAATTGTGATTTTTGTTTTAGAACTAATAAAGAAATTGAACAGGCACCTGATTTGACTATTGGAGTTGTTGCTGATGTACTTTTCAGGTATCCTTTTTTACAAAACTTTTGTATTGCAGGTTACGGCGAGCCATTGCTTTGTGAGCATTTTACAGGTGTTTTACAGTATTTAAAAGAGCAAAATAAATTTGTTGGATTAATAACAAATGGTATAGCATTGCCTACTGTAATACCTTATATGAAGAAAAATTTGCCTGATTATATTTCTGTTTCAATAAAAGCACACAATAAAGAAGAATATATAAAAGTAACAGGGAAAGACTATTTTGGGCAAATGATTACAGGAATAAAGGCATCAGTTGAGGCTGGTGTAAAAACATATTGTTCTTATATTTGTACTAGAGAAAGTATTAAATTTGTTCCTGAAATATTAAAATTAGTTAAATCAATTAGTACTGATATAAAGATACATTTGATTAATCTTTTATCTCATTTTAAAAATGATGATAATTTCAAAAAATTGGTATTAACTAAAGAAGACGAATATCTTATTAAAGAAATTAAGCAACATCCTGATTCAAATATGATTGAATGTTATCCTGTACTGATTGATTTTGAAGGAAAAAATAATAATTGCAAATCATACTGGGATGTTTTGGGTATAAATGGAAATAAAAGTTTGACTGGTTGTAATAGTATTTTTCCTCCGGATAAAAATAATTGTAAAATTACAGATAATCTGGTATGGCAGGGGGAATATTATCAAAATAAAAGAAGAGAGATAATAGAAAATAAAATGCCTTTGGCTTGTAAATATTGTTTTAGAAATTATTAATTTTGAAAAAAAATATGATATGAAAAAAATATTTATTTTATTATTAATGTTAATTAGTCTGTTTGCTTATTCGCAGACTGACCAAGTTATGAAAGGAAATTTTACTGTTGACACTTTGAATAATAAAGGTGGGCGAATAATAATAAGAAGAACTGCATTTATTAATGGTGATACAATTTTTAGTAATAATTACGCTGATACAGTAATAATAAGTAAAATTGCTGATTCTACTTCATTAAGTAATTTAGAAGTAAGATTTGAAAATGATAGTATAGCAAAAAATGATAGCTTAAACACAAGACGAGTAGAGATAAACGCATTAGAAGTAAGATTTGAGGCAGATAGTATAGTTGTTAGAAATTTAATTTCTGGTATTGAAACACGTTTTGAAAATGATAGCGTAGCTATAAGGTCGTTAATAACGGCATTAGAAGGAAGGTTTGAAACCGACAGTGTTGTAGTAAGAAGTCTTATAGATGCATTAGAAACGAGATTTGAAACCGATAGTATTTTGAAAAATGATAGTATAACAGCACACAGGACAGACATTAATTCAATTTACGATAGTTTAGATAATATATATTCAGAAACCGAAGTTGATGATTTGTTAAACGAAAAGCAGGACACATCAAGTTTTATAGCTTATACTAATGTAGAGAATACGTTTACTGAAAATCAGATAATTAATACTGACAGCTTAAAATGGATTAATGGTACAGACAGCGGATGGGTAGTAATTAATAATGATACTTTCAGAATCAACTCAAATTTGCCAACAAAAATTGGTAATAATTCATTAATTGTTACTGATGACACTGTTTTCGTTGAAAATTCTCAATTTATGGTACGTAATAGAATTTCAACAGCTTCAATGAATATATCGTCAGATGCTGGTGAAGCAAAATTTTGTATAAATAGTCATCCTGCGGATAGCGATGCTTATACTTGTTACACAAAAGATGATAATGTATTATGGGCGACAGGTTATGCAATAGAAGAGGACAGTAATTTTATAATCAATAATGTTATATTAGATGATATAGCTTTTGCTGTTGATATGACAAATAATAATGTAGGTGTAGGGGTATCTGACCCAGATGCGGAACTTGAAATCAACGGACAGATAAAGATAACAGGTGGAACGCCTGGTGCAAACAAGGTACTTACATCTGATGCTGATGGGCTGGCAACTTGGCAGAACGCATCAAGTGCATCAAGTGCATTTACAGATATAATAGTTGTATCTGGTGGTGGTGCTGGCAAAATTAAAACCGCTTACGATGCAGCTACAACTGGACAATTAATTTTTGTTGAACCGTGTACAACATCTTACACAGAAGATACTACTATTACCTTAAAAGATAATGTAGGATTGTTTTCTAGCTACGGTTCTACTATAATAAAAAGTACCGCAGGTGAATTATTTTATGCTCCTGCTACATTTGATAGTCCTTTATATATCGGTGGATTAGGTAATTTTCAATGTGTAGATGAAGTATTATATTATATAGCGAATGTTGACTATAATGATGTTATATTTGAATATTTATATGCTTCGTCTTCTAATAATCACACTATATATTTCCACAGTTGGTTCGCCAAAGTTGGTAATATTACTTTAGGACGTAATAATTCTATGACTTATTCAGCAGGTGGATGTGCAATTAGAATAGAAAATACATTAACCTATCCTGGTGATATTTCTACTGTAAAAGGAAAGTCATATTCTACAGCCAGCATTGCTGAATATATAGTATTCAATATTGGTTCAAAAGAGTATGCAATATATAATAGAGTGGGTGAATCTATTATTAGTACAGCTAATGATGTAGCTGCTATTCATATACAATATGTAAACATCTGTAAAATAAATGTAGATTATATTGAAGCGGATAAGGGTATTTATATTTCTTCTTGGGTTAATAATGCAGTAATTAATGTCGCTTATCTATATTGCGATATATCCGAATTTGATGCTTATAATGTAGAACATAGTGGATACATCAAAACAGGATTATCAGGTTTAACTAATAGAAAAATTTGGGTTGGATGTTCTCACTATACAAGAGCAATTTTTAACGGCATTTATGAGAATGTTTTATTTCATATTACTGCATCTGGTTACTCTAACAGATTAATTATTAATGGATACGTAAAATGTACAGATATGGAGTATTTTATAAAAAATTCATTACACGTTACCAATCAA
>CAZVOS010000319.1:0-4511 GCA_964628845.1 uncultured Bacteroidales bacterium
TGCCGCTGTAAAATTAGAAATATTTAATAAAAATAGAGCGTCTTGAGCAATAAAAATTCTTTCTTTTTTTATGAGTTGACCTTGAATGGTAAAAATCTTAACATCGGCATAATGTTGTTTATCTGATGCAAATGAAAGGTATAATACTTCTTGTGCTGGATTTGGAAAAACATCAACTGTGATGTTTAAATCAGAATAACTGATACCAGTAGAGATAACTGTAAATGTCTCTTGAAATGTGCATTGATGGGAGTCGGTTACAGTTACAGTATATATGCCTTCGCTCAGGTTGCCCAGATTTTGTGTTTGTTGTCCTGAACTCCATGAATAAGTATAGGGTGTTGTGCCTCCTGTAACCTGTAATATAATAGAGCCATTTGACTGACCTCCTGTTGCATTATTGACATTTCCTGTAACATTTAAAGCAAGGGGTTGTGTGATATAAAAAGATTCAAAAATATGACAATTATTATCTGTAACAGTTAACATATAATTACCGGGAGAAAGATTTGAAATACCTGTGCCAGTTTGTCCGTTACTCCAGTTATATACAGGTGTTCCGGATGGATTGGTAACAGAAATATTGATAGAACCATCATTAAATCCATAACAACTGACATTATTATGATTTACAGTATAATTAGGAGCTCCTGTTTCATTAATGGCTACATTTTTAATTAATTTACAGCCATGCATATCAGTAACTTTTACCGTATAGATGCCAGCAAGTAAATCGGTCATAGTTTGTGTAACAGAATCAGCATCGAGTACAACGATAGAGTAGGAGGGTGTTCCGCCTTGAATACCTGTTGCTACAATAGCTCCATCGCTGGCCCCACAGGCACTCGCTGGTGTTGAAGATACCTGTGCAGTAAGGGCTGGGGGCTGAGTGATGTTGAAAATTCTTATTGTGGTGTCGCCTGCCTGATCGCTTATTGTTACTGTATATGTTCCGGCTGTAAGGTTGTTTAAATTTTGGGTGGTCGCACCATTATTCCATGTAAAATTATAGGGCGTTGTACCTCCCGTTATATTCATGTTGATATAGCCGTCATTATCACCATAGCAATTAACATTCTGAGTTTCGTAAGTGATTTTAAAGGCAGTACTTATTTTATAAAAAATCATGTGATGCTCGTAATTATAGGTAGGAGTAGTTCCCATATATGCAAAAGAGGGTATGAAATTGGCGTTCCAGCTTCCTGCAAAATTGTATCTTACATCGGTAGGTAAAATATAGGATACGTTATAATCTTTTTTCGTATAATGTGGGAAGTAATTATCCCGTTCCTTTTTAGATATAAAAAGTACATTATTCTTATTGTCCAGAATATCGGTATTAGCTACCCAAGAGTAACCAGGTATAAAGGTAACAGCCACTACTACATTTTTTCCAGGGTTTATTTTAGGGATACTGTCGGTGCCTACTTTAATGATGTGAATTCCATTAGTAAGTGAATCGGCATAAGTTTGGGCTGTTAGAGGAACTTTGATTAACTTTTTATTGGCTAAATTTAATGCATTACTCTGGTAAGAATAGGGAAGACGTTTCATGAAAACAGTATCTGTAGAAAAATTGGGAGATAATATACCTGGAGAAAAATATGCTTGCAGCAGGTTGTCGTTAACTGAAATTTCAAAAAGCAGGGTATCAACAATATTGGGGTCTGCTATATTTCTGTCGTACATACAATGAAAATGAATGGAATCAAGCTTGTATTTTGTCATGGCATCTATAGTCAGCGCATTGGGGTGTAAAGCAGGGTCATTAAACATTACTGAGGTTACATCCAGCACATCGGCAAGTTTGTGCACCCAGGCACTGCCATAGCCCGATGTGTAATTTACAAGTATCGTCGAATCAGGAAATAAAAAATTGCCATACCAAGGTGATACTACACCCAGATAAAGCTCCATAGTTTCTCCATAATTGTACCAACGGCTTACCCAATTTTTAGTAGCAGGGAGGTTATAATCAGGCATGCCATTCATATTCCCGAGTTCTATTTTGATTTCCTTATCACTCGTGTTTAATGGCGTAAGTGTATTTTGTGATAAAACAACATTAAAAAATAAACAGCTTAAGATGAGAAGTAAATAATTTTTCATAAATTAATTTGTTTTAATTTTTATAAACTACAATAAATTATCTCACAAATATAAAGATTTTTAAAATAAATTTTTAAAAATCAAAATATTTATTTAAAACTTTTTTTAAATCATATTATTTTTTTTTATAATTTGCAAGCCATTTAGAAGAACAATACTTCTGATGCATTTTTTATGAAAGTTGCTGTATGTTAGATAAATATAAATATAGACTTGGTTTTTTCCTTTTGCTGGCTTTCTTGAATTTTAATGCTTTCAGCACTGAACCGCTTGATGTAGAAAAAGAAAATCAACACGAAACACATGACATTAACCAGCATGAAGAAGAATTCAATGCAGGTACCATGATTATTGACCATATTTTAGATGCACACGAATGGCATATCTTAAGTATTGGCGATAAACATATTTCTATTTACCTGCCAGTTATTCTTATTGATAAAGGAAAACTGCATCTTTTTTCATCCTCAAAATTTCATCACGGACACAGCGGCTATCTGGGTTTTAAACTTGAAAAAAAAGGCCCTTATAAAGGAAAGATTGTTAAGACTATAGGTGATACTATGGAAACCGATACGCAGGCATCTTTACCTATTGATTTATCCATCACAAAAAATACACTGGCACTATTTATTAGTGTTATTCTTATGCTGGTTATTTTCTTATCCATTGCGAAAACCTATAAAAAGAATCCTAACACTGCTCCCAAAGGCATGCAATCTCTTATTGAAATTGCCATATTGTTTGTAAGGGATGATATTGCTAAATCGGCTATTGGCGAAAAAAAATACGAAAAATACACTCCTTATCTACTCACACTTTTCTTTTTTATATTCTTAAATAACCTTATAGGACTTATACCAATATTTCCTGGCGGTGCCAATCTTACTGGTAACATTGCTGTAACTATGACTCTGGCACTTTTTACTTTTTTTATCACCCAGTTTTTAGGCACAAAAACCTATTGGGGACATGTGTTTAATACACCTGGTGTGCCATGGTATATGAAATTTCCCATACCACTTATGCCAATCATAGAGCTTATCGGGCTTATTACAAAACCATTTGTGTTGATGGTGCGTTTGTTCGCAAATATTACAGCAGGTCATATTATTGTTATGGGCTTTATAAGTCTCATTATCATTCTTGGGAAAATACACATCGGTCTGGGCTATGGTATCAGCATTATCTCTGTTTCTCTGGCCATATTTATGACCTTTGTTGAATTGTTAGTGGCTTTTATACAGGCCTTTGTTTTCACATTGCTCACGGCACTTTATTTTAGTGCTGCTGTAGAAGAAGCGCATCATTAATTAAGGATTTTTTTTGAATAAATATATATGCATTTATTAACCCACCTAAATTAAAAATTATGACAACTTTACTAAATGTATTACTGCAAACAGCTCAGCTAGCAACCGACTTCTCGCATTATGCAAATTTTGCCAGGATGGCTGCTGCTATTGCTGCAAGCTTTGCTGTTATAGGAGCATCCTATGGCATCGGTATTATCGGTAAGAGTGCTGTTGAATCAATTGCACGTCAACCCGAAGCTGCCGGCGACATTCGCTCTAGTATGATTGTAACAGCCGCCTTTATCGAAGGGGTTACCTTCTTCGCTATCGTTGTGTGCTTGCTCATCCTGTTTGTTTAATAGCTTATTAAGAACTGAACCTCAACGGTTGGTTGAGGTTTAGTTTTTTAGCATGATTTATTCGAAAAAATTATAATTAATTTAAAAATAAATAATTATGGAACTCATATCACCCGGAATTGGCTTAATATTTTGGATGGTTCTCTCGTTTGGTGTTGTGGTTTTTGTGCTGGGCAAATTTGCATGGAAACCCATTCTTAAATCTATTAAAGAACGTGAACAATCAATAGAAGATGCTTTGCATGCTGCCGATAAGGCCAGAGATGAAATGAAAAACCTTGTCTTCAGCAACGAAAAAATGAAAAAAGAAGCCATCGAAGAAAGAGATGCCCTGCTTAGCGAAGCCCGTAAAATAAAAGACAGTATCATAGAAGAAGCTCGTGTTAAAGCCAAAGAAGAATATAACCGCATCATCGAAAGTGCAAAGGACAGTATTGAATACGAGAAAAAAGCTGCTATGACCGAACTCAAAAACCAGATAGCACTCTTCTCTATTCATATTGCTGAAAAAATTCTTGAAAAGGAACTTTCCGAATCATCAAAACAGGAAGAATATATCAATAAACTACTCGATGAAATTAATTTTAATTAGCCAATACTGTACTCAATGAAAAACATCCGCATCGCAAACAGATATGCTAAAGCCCTTTTTTCTCTTTCTATTGAGATGAACCTCACAGATGTTGTTAAAGATGATATGAACCTGATATCTAACACCTTTATTGATTCTGCCGAATTGAAACGTTTT
>CAZVOS010000320.1:0-4502 GCA_964628845.1 uncultured Bacteroidales bacterium
TATATAATATATATGAATATAATTACAATAATTGGTTTGCGAGATTGCTAGAGATGCTAAGCTTAAATTAATTTTTAAATCTGTTTACAAGAAAAATTGTAAGTTTGTATTATAATAAATAACATGAAAAGGAAAATATTTTTAACAGGTATTTTTTGTGTTTTCATTAATATACTTTATTCACAAACAACTTATCCAAAGAGGGAAGTCCGTGCTGTGTGGGTGGCAACAGTAAGCAATGTGGATTATCCGAGCAGTTCTGGTTTAACAACAACAGCACAAAGAAATGAATTTATCAGTTATCTTGATAAATTCAAACAAATAGGTATAAATACTGTTTTTGTTCAGGTGCGTCCTTCGTGCGATGCTTTTTATGAGAATACCAATGAACCATGGAGCCAGTGGCTTACAGGTACACAGGGCATGCCCCCCAATCCCTTATACGACCCTTTAGCATTTTATATACAGGAAGCCCATAAAAGAGGTCTTGAACTTCACGCCTGGATCAATCCTTACCGCTCAGTTGTTAATATCTTAAGCAGCAGTATTGCAGCAAATCATATAAGTGTACAGCAACCCTCATGGAATGTAACATACAATAATATTAAAATATTAAATCCTGGCTTACAGGCCGTCAGAGCTTATGTTTCTAATGTCATTATGAATATTGTTAATAATTATGATATTGATGGAATTCATTTCGACGATTATTTTTATCCTTATCCTCAAAGTGGTTATGTGTTTAATGACGCTGCTGCTTTTGCTGCCGACCCCAGAGGTTTTACAAATATTGACGACTGGAGACGCGATAATGTCAATATTTTCATTGCTATGGTTCACGACAGCATTAAAACAGCCAAAAAATATGTCAAGTTTGGTGTCAGTCCTTTTGGTATCTGGAAGAGTGGTACCCCCACGGGAATATCAGGTCTGTCGTCTTATTACGAAATATATTGCGACCCCATAAATTGGCTGAACCTACATAAAGTGGATTACATCACACCACAGTTATACTGGCAAATAGGTGGTTCTCAGGATTTTAATGCCCTCTCTAATTGGTGGGGAAATCAGGCACAGCAGTATGGCAGGCATTCTTATGCAGGTATAGCTACTTACAGGATGAGCAGCAGCAGTTGGTCGGTAACAGAAATAAAGAATCAAATCAATACGGTAAGGAATTATAACTCAAAAGTGCAGGGCTATAGCTTCTTTAGTGCCACTCAAATTAAAGATAATGTTAAAAGCATCAACGACACCCTTATTAATAATCAACATAAATACAAATGCCTGATTCCTGAAATGCCTTGGCTTGATAGTATTGCGCCCAATAGCCCTCTGAACTTAACAGCTTCAGTAGCCAGTAATCATGTGAGCTTGAATTGGCAATTGCCTCCATCGGCACTTGATGGGGACAGTGCCAGATATTTTGTTGTTTACCGTTTTCCCGATTCCTTATCCATTGATTATAATGATGCCAAACATATTATATACATCACAACAAAGGACACAACGGGATATAAAGATTTGTATTCCATCCCTTTAGCAACATCAGTAGTTTACGGGCTTACTGCCTGCGACCGCTTGCATAATGAAAGCACTCCCGTACAGGTGTATGCATGTAACGGCTGTATTACTGCTGCAAATAGCGACTGTAGCAATGCGCAACAGTTATATAGTAATAATCTTTGTCAATACACAATGGGTACTTTGCTAGGGGCTAACAGCAGTACCCTCCCACAATCTTCCTGTGATATGTTTGGAAATCCAGCCAAAAAAGATGTCTTTTATTATTTTTATGCGAGTAGTGATGAGCATACTATTGAAGTAAACCCAACTGGCTTAGGAGCTGACGCTGTTGATGCTGTTGTAACATGCTATACAGGTGTGGATTGTTATTCGCTTACCGAAATTGCCTGTGCAGGAGGCAGTGGAGGCAATGGCGGTAATACTGTTATATTGAATCTGACGGGCTTAACAGTGGGGCAGAAACATTACATCCGTATTTATGATTATGGTACTATGGACCCATATTATCCCGAATTTGAGATATGTGTAACACATAATATTCAAAGCCAGTTTACAGAAAACACCCATACCGATTATTTGAACATTTATCCCAATCCTGCTAAGGATATCTTGAATATTGATTTGTTGGATAATATTGAATATGTAATTGTCAGAAATTATATAGGACAAGCCATTATTAATCAATCTTGTAATGCTTCTTCAGTGAGTATAGATGTAAGCTCGTTAAGTACTGGTTTTTATTCTCTTGAGATAAAAACATCCTCAAATACCTTGATAGTTCAAAAATTAATTAAGCAATAAATATAATGATAAAGAATTTTTCTTTTAAATTTTCAAAAGAGTGTATTTTGCTCTTGGCATTGTTTTTCTCTTATGGTTTATCAGCCCAAGATACTGAAAAAGTAATTCCCCAAACAATTAAGTATGGAATTAAGAAAATTGTCGATGGACATTTTTCTAACCCGATTTGCTCACCCGATGGGCGTTATATCACTTTTACAAGCAGTATGCAAGAGGGTATCTATATTATGGATAAAGAAGGCGGTGGGGTAAGAACACTCGTAACCCATACAGGAGCAGGTTATAAATATGCATGGTCGCTCGATAATGAATGCATTGCCTATAGAGGCACTACATTCGAAGGTTCAGAACGTATGCAGTTTATTGCAGTTATCAATATTAATGATAATACTGATACAGTATTATTTATGTTTAAGCGTCTTCAACCGCCTGTTTGGAGGTATGCTGATAATAGGAAAAATGTTGTTTTTGTTGTGAATGATGAGGTAATTGACTCAGGGCTATTTCCATTTGTTGCTGATACTCTTAAGGAATTTACTTATAACCCTCTTATTAACACATTCTTTTATTATAAAGAAGGTGGCTTTTATATAGTCACTGAAGGCAGTAGAAATATAAATAAATGCGATAAAATTGAAGGCATGGACCCTGTTTTTTCTCCCGACAGGAATAAATTTGTTTATGCAAAGGCCGATGAATTGTATTTATATAGTTTAGAAAATAAAACAAATGTATTACTCGATAAGGGCTGTCATCCTTTCTGGTCGCCCGACAGTAAAAATATTGTATATCAGAAAACAAGCGATGATGGCCATATAATTACAAGTTCTGACTTATACATTATGAATTTGGATACTAAAAAAACGGAATGTTTAACCAATACTGATGATATTTTTGAATCAAATCCTTTCTGGACAAACGATGGCAAAAGTATTCTTTTTGATGATGAGAAGAATGGTGGTATTTATTTAATTACATTTTATTAAAATGAAGAAAAATTTAATTCTAATATTTATAGCATTATTTGCTAGTATATGTAATAAGACGTATTCGCAATTATCTTGTTATCATTTTGTTATTGACGCAGGTCATGGGGGCACAGACCCTGGCTCATATTGTTCCAACGGGGTGGCCGAAAAAGTCTTGACACTTGACATGAGTTCAGATTTAAAAAATAATTTACAAGGCAAAGGGGCCAGCGTATCCATGACACGCCAAACAGATGTGTATGTGTCGTTAGCAGCACGCAGGGATTTTATTAATAACGAAAACCCCGATGCTGCAATAAGTATTCATTTGAATGCGTATAATGCTGTTGTGCAAGGTACCGAAACATACTGGTGTGCTGGTACAGTAAGTAATACCCTGGCTAACCAAGTGCAACCACTCTTGGTTTCAGTCATTGGCTATAATGACAGGGGTGTTAAAAATACATGTTTTACCGTGCTAACGACCAACACTTCAATACCAACTATTCTTACAGAATCCCTGTTTCACGATGAACCTAATGGGTGCACATTTATTAACAATCAAGTGAATCAGAGTAATATTGCCAATGCCCATGCCATGGGCATACAGAACTTTTTGCCCGTTTGTAATACTGTAATAAACAACGATTGTGATAATGCTATTCAGTTGAACAGTAATCTTAACTGTAATTACACAATGGGTACACTCTCAGGAGCCACCAGCAGTTCATTGGTTAAAGCGAGTTGTGATGTATTTGGCAGTCCTGCTAAAAAAGATGTGTTTTATTATTTCTATGCCAGTGAAACGGAGCACACTGTAGAGGTAAATCCTACAGGGACGGGTGCAGATGCTGTGGATGCAGTTGTTTCGGTGTATGCAGGAGCTAATTGCAATACCCTTTCCGAAGTGGCTTGTGGTGGTGGCAGTGGAGGAGGAGGAGGCAATACCAAAACAATTAACTTAAATAACCTTAATGTCGGACACAGATATTGGGTGCGTTTGTACGACTATGGCACCATAGACCCCCTATACCCAGAATTTGATATATGTATAACCCATAATGTGTCAACAGCTATTGATGTTAACACAAATGATAGAAGTACTAAAATATATCCCATCCCCGCATTCGATATTCTTAACATTGAATCGGATATTAAATACCATCAAATTAATATAAAAAATTCTATCTTTTATACTAGCTTGGC
>CAZVOS010000321.1:0-4476 GCA_964628845.1 uncultured Bacteroidales bacterium
TGTTTATTCTGTGGGCGTATTTTTTCATGGGTATACAATTCAAAACAATATTTTAACATTTTGTATGAAAATCCTAAACGGGGCATAAAACCTGTCTGCCATTTTGAATATCCATGTTTCCGTTTTGGAAAAAGCACATCAATTCTTTTCAACTGGTAATTTAAACATCTGGCTTTATAATACACATATAAATCAAAACCCCAGTGCAATGGTGCGTTATCTAAGTCTTTAAATAAATTGGCAGAAAAAATTACCGGCTGTGCATTTATTTCATAAAGTTTTTTCCGAAGAATTAAAGAAGCTATTAATTCCAATCCTTTGCTGAACAAAAGCGACACATAATTTCTTCTCTTCCTCACTCCTTTTACAAAAATATTATCAGGGTTTTTTATGTTTTTTATCACTTGTATAGCTCTATAAATATCTTTAGGGTCGGTTTGCATATCTGCATGTGTATAACCCAGATACAAACCTTTGGCATAAGTAAGCCCTGTATAAATACCATGTCCATAGCCCAAATTTTTTTCAATATGCACCCATCTCAAAAAAGGATATTGTTTTTTCATTTCTTCCTCCATAATGGCTGTTGCATCAGTCGAACCATTATTTACCAAAATGAGTTCTCCGTTTTCATTGGACATAAAATCAGCAAAGCAAGCCAATAATTTTGGAATATTCTCTGCTTCGTTGTAAGAGGGTATTATAATTGAAAAATCAGGCATTTTTAAGATGAAAAAATTTATTCCAATACTGATATTCGTAATATTCTTCAGGTGTACCCAAATGTATATAAAAATCAAGTTTTACAAAACCCACTTTATACTTCTTATATAATAAATATTGGGCAAAATGCTCCATATTCTCATTTTTCGTACAATCAAAATTATACATTTCTTTTAAAACGGCAGTATCCGGAAAATAATACATACCTGCCAGCCCTAAATAACCTTTAGCCAGAGATTTTATTGTTATGTTTTCTACCTGAAATTCCGAAAAAGCAAAACCTGAATGGGCACTTTTTTGTTTACTTTGTAATAAGCTGGGTTCAAAGCCAAATAAAACCATATCACAATCATGTACTTTTTTAAGTTCTTCTATATCAAACAAACCATAACAATCGTTCGACAATACGAGCAGGTCTTTTGTATCAGGAAGTAAGGAAAGGGCATTTTTCATGCTTTCTGTCTGAGTCTTGGTTTGTTGATGAATATTTATGGCTTTCATCCCTTTTTTCAAAAGTGGATAAGTCACTGTATTAACCAGGTACATGGTATTATTCGATTGCATCTTTGAGCCAACAAATGCATACATCGCTTGCCCATTCATCAAAATGCCTGCTTTATTTACAGAAGACACATTCTTCATACGCAAACCTTGTCCGCACATCATTACAAGTAAAGGGATATTATTTTTGTTGTTTGTTCGCTTCATAATTTCTTCCCAGTGTTGCAAATCTCTCATTTGTTCTGGAATACCTGTATGTACAAAATATCCTGTTTCGTATGTAAGCAGTTTTTTGTTTTGTGCTATCATTAAATTATAGCACTCACTGGGAAAGAACTCCCCAGCAGTTTTCATATTCTCACATACAAGAGTTTTACAATTTTTTAACATCAGTTCTATGTCAGAAAAATAATACACCCCTGTCGAAAGTGGCTCTTTCATCCAGTCATCAGTAAAATATCCCTTTTCTTTGATGGCTTTAAGTTCATTGCCCTGAGTTTTGCAAAATGCCGAAAAACTATTGTTGAATAGATGAGGATGGAAGCCCGTTTGTGTAAAAACAATACCATCAGGTTTGTTGGTGTTTATAAATTGCATCAGTTCATTAAAATCCCATTGCCACATCACATCATTATAGGCCACAAAACAGCCCTCATTTTTTGGCAGCTCTTTTTCTGCCTTCAACAACGACCAGGCGGGTCCTTTTTTATGTTCTTCAATAACAATATAATCAATGTGTTTGTATTTAGTTAAAGTATTGGCTAAAAGTGTTTTATGCTTCTTATCAGTAATAATATATGTTTTAAATTCCTTTGGAAATGCATCAATAACATGCAGTATCATGGGTTTACCAAAGATGTGAATCAACGGCTTATAGGTATCAAAGCCGGCATCTATAAACCTTTGACCTCTCCCAGCACAAGGTATTATCAGGTTCATTTTATTCATGTAACAATTCTTTAATACGTTTTTCCAAACCATCAATTCCGTATTTCAAAAATAATGACCATCCCGAAAGGTAATCTGCTCCTGCATTAATACAATCATTAATACTATTATCCGACAGCCCACCATCCACTTCAATCTTAATTTCATAATTATTTTGTTCAGCCCATTTTTTAGCTTTTTTAATACCGTTAATTACGCTTGTATTAAAATTTTGTCCTCCCCTGCCCAAAGCAACTCCCATCATAAGTATATGGTGAATGTGATTTTTTTGCGCCTTTTGCAAAAGTTGAATTAATTTATTGTGCTCTTCAACTTTAATAACCAGCCCGGGCATACAGGCATTTTGTTTTATCTCCTTTACTCCTGTTCCCCAGTCGGGCAAAGCATTATAAGTTTCTGCATGGATGTATATCAAGGATTTTTTTGTTTTTCCTATATGTTCTATTAAGGATGAGCCATCCGTTTTTTGAAAAGGTTTCTTTACCATAAGGTGCAGATGTGTATGTACTTTTGGATATGCAAGACTTAAATACTCTAGCCGTTCGAGCCCGTCTAATTTTCTTGATATAAATGCACCATCACCAAAATCAATATGAAAATGCTTAATTCCTGCATAGCTAATCCTCTGCACCAATTCTTTCTTAAAAAGTTCAAAGGGCACTTCTATCATTGATGCTAAATAAATTACAGATGCTTTATGTATTTCAATTTTAGTTTTGCTTGTTTTTTCCTTTATTCTTCTTAAAATCAATTCAAAATCAGTATCAGGAATGCACACATGGTTTTGTCTGAACCATTTTATCTCATCATCTTCCATTTTATCTACCGAAGTTTCTTTGTGTAAACCTTCCAAGATTTCTACTAAATTCTTTCTGATAGCTTTTTTATTAATATTCAATACATCCTTGTTTAAAAGGACCAATTTATGCTTTTGCTCTTCCTGATTATGCCCCAGTTGGTTTTTTATATCTGGAGGTAGTGCTTCTATAAAGCCACTTAAAAATTTCCCCGCAAAATTAATTCGGATACAATGACTTTTAGCAAATTCCTTAATTTCCGAAAAACTGGTCAATGAAGTTCCATGCAATACATTTCCAATAAATCTATTACCCAAATTTTTTTCGAAAATTAATTTTGATAATTTTTGCTTAAGCCCTTTGTGCATCCTATGATGCAATGTGCCTAAAAAAGGGCCGAATAAATAAAAATCACAATTGTTTATTTTAGAAAAGATAACATCAAATAATTTTGAAAATCTTTCATAAAGAGCCAAAGCCCTATTATCATTTAATTTTATAAAAATATTCTCATTACCCATATAAAACTCCACATCCCCATGTATAAAAGAAAATTTATCTTTTATCTGTTTTAATAAATAGCTTGTTTTTGTCATCGAAATATCATCTGCTTCATAAGTGAGGAAAGCAGATACATCAATACAAAATGAAGTAAACCAATCAGACTGTATGGCTTCTTCAATAAATTTTACAAGCTGTGTACTGTTTTGTAACGAAGCTGCGGCATGGTCAATTCCAAAGCCCCAAGGAGGCAGTTGTTGCCCTTTGTTTTTTTCTATATATTTAAAAAGCTGGGTTCTTAGTTTTCTTGAAAATGCAAGAGGTCCATCAATATGTAAATAGCCATTATTTTCTTTCCCTTTTGTTCCAAGAGCGTTCATGCTTGCCTGAATACCAAAAGGTTTACGTACTTCACTAAAATAATTAAAATACGTTTCTATATCAATAGTGTTATATTTTGTGGTATAAACCGACAAGAAGGGTACTGCTCCATTCTGAGAAAGCGACAATGCAAAATAAAACTCCTTTAAAGATACAGGCAAGTTTTGAATATAATCAGAAAGACTTACTTTGGGCTTTAATAATACATCAGGAAACTGTATCAAAAGACTTTTATATAATCTATTCTTTATAGTTGGGTTGGCTTTTTTATAAAAAGCCAGATATGTCTCAACATTAATACTGTCGGGCAATATATAACAATTATCAATATTTCTAATACCTAATTCCTGCAATACTGTTTCTATTTTCGTTTCATTTATTTCATGATTATTTTCTTTCTTAATTAATATATGTCCTTTTCGCAACTCAAAAAATATATCCAAAGCTTTATTATCAATACAGTTTGTTGCAAACAGGTAATTAAATGATTTAAAGAAGCAGAATCCAAGTTTTAAAAATAATGTTTCATAAAAATTATACTGACTATTATCATTGATTCTGTATATCAAAAAACTTTTATTCGATATAATAGTTTGTAAACTGTTTATAAAGTTGTTTTCTTCTT
>CAZVOS010000322.1:0-4452 GCA_964628845.1 uncultured Bacteroidales bacterium
ACTTTTCACGAAGAATATTTGAACTTTTTGAAAGAAAATAATGTAGAATACGATGAAAGATATTTATTTAATTCTATTTAATAATAATTATAATTAATCCATTAAAAGGGAAATTATTTCTGTTTAATAAAGTTTTTATTTATATTTATGCCCTATGGACAAAAATAATTAATCAAAATTATAAAATACATAGTTACATTTAATTCAGCACCTCAAAAAAAGAAAATGCCTTATTTGAATTCTAAATATTCTCATACTCAATAAATGAGTATTTTTGTAAATTAATTTTTAAGGTCAAATTTATGAACTTCGATAAAATAGTAGATGAATTAAGTGAATTGAGCAAATATGAAAACCTCTATCATGCCACTATAAACGATACCCCAATGCCATCAGTATCTGATTTGCAAAGTATTGTTGACAATCTGAATATTGTTTTATTCCCCGGCTTTTTTGGTGAATCCGAACTTAAGAAAGAAACTGTTAAATATTATATTGGTGCCATTTTAGATAAGATTCACATTATGCTTACCGAGCAGATTAAAAGGGGCTTCTGTTTTGCTTGTACAGAATCAAAATCTGATTGTGAAAACTGCGCTTATAAAGCAAAAGATTGTGCCTCATCCTTTATCGAAAAACTACCCAAGATTAAACATCTGCTTTCAACCGATGTAGTTGCTGCCTACAATGGAGACCCTGCCTCGAGCAGCTATGGTGAAACCATATACTGTTACCCAAGCATAATAGCACTGACCCATTACCGCATAGCCCACGAATTATTACTCTTGGGTGTACCTCTTATCCCTCGCATTATAACTGAAATTTCGCACTCAAAAACAGGCATCGATATGCATCCATGTGCCAGTATTGGTGAATACTTCTTTATTGACCACGGCACAGGGGTAGTCATTGGCGAAACAACAGTTATTGGAAAAAATGTACGCCTCTATCAGGGCGTAACACTAGGAGCCAAAAGCTTTCCCCTCGATGCCAATGGCAAACCTATTAAAGGCATACCACGTCATCCCCTGGTAGAAGATGATGTTATCATATATTCCAATGTGACCATTCTCGGCAGAGTGACCATAGGTAAAGGAGCCGTTATTGGTGGTAATATGTGGATTACTAAAGATGTTAAAGAAGGAGAGAAAATTATCTTTAAAAGTCATACCTCAAACGATAGCTTTTAATTTCTTAATCCAATGATAGCGTTTTATAAAAGCATTATTAAGCCCTTTAAATATTATATTATTTTATTCCTTCTTACATTAATTTGCTTTTCTAATACCATCAACCACAGCTTTCTTACAAACTGGGATGACCAGGAGAACATTGTAAACAATAAGAATGTAACTCATTTCCAGCTATATAATCTCAAACATATTATAATCCCCGACAAGAAGAATAATGAATATCAACCCTTTTCACTTATATATTTTGCAGCAGTTTATAAACTTTTTGGTTTAAATCCAAAAGCATATCATATCTTAAATATTCTTATTCATTTTCTGAATGTCATACTTGTTTTCTTTCTTTTGAAAAGTTTATTCAAAAATGAAATAAGAGCCGTTTTTATAGCTGCTGTTTGGGCTGTACATCCACTGCAAAGTGAAGTTGTATCATGGATTTCGGCAGCCAATTATCTGTGGTTTGTGTTTTCAATTCTTATCTCAATGATATTTTATGTATTCTATTTAAATGAAAAGAAACAGCTTTTCTATTTTCTTTCTATTCTGCTCTTTATTCTTGCTTTGTTATTCAAATCATCGGCTGTTATTTTGCCGCTTTTTTTAATACTTATTGATTATTATTATTCTAGAAATCTATTCAAAAATTTAATAAATAAAATTCCTTTCTTTTTATGTGCAGTCCTGTTTGTGAGTATTGCCCTCTATCAGAAAGCTGAAAACCTTGTTGAAGCTCCCGTTTCATTCAATATCGCCGATAAAGCTTTTGTAGGAGCCCACATCATTATAAATTTCATTTTTCATACCCTATTTCCTTTTTCAATTTCATTGTTATACAGTTATCCTGAAAAAATAAACAATCTGTTGCCCGTTTTCTTTTACCTTAGTTTAATTATACTGGGTTTATTTATTTATTTGATTTACAGATACAGAAAACATAAGGAAATTGTATTCGGATTTATATTCTTCATTATTAACTTGCTTCCCGTTTTGCACATCATACCCTATTATCATATCGGATTTTATGCCAACAGGTATATGTATTTAGGATTACTGGGCCTGCTGCTCTTATTATCATTTATTTTATACCCAAAAAGTCTTGTGAAAAAGCAGGGAATACTCCGTAATAATATACTTAAGCTTATCAGTGTTTATATTTTGTTTATGTCTATCTTTACTATATATTTTAACACATATTTTTCTAATAACATTAAGTTTTTTGCTGGTGTCATTAAAGATGAGCCCGAAAGTGTGATTGCAAATTATCTGATGGCACAGTCTCTGTCTTTTGAAAATGATTATACCCATGCCCTGAAATACTACAATAAAGCCATTAAAAATAATCCGGGCTTTGTTAAAGCGTATTATGGACGAGGGCTGGCACATACTTTCCTATATAATTTCGAGAGTGCTATCAATGATTTTTCTATAGTTCTGAAATATGATTCAACACATAAAGATGCTTTGTTCAACAGGGGCTTATCTTATGCCAATACTTCATCGTATTTAAAAGCCATAAAGGATTTTAATCAATATATACTACTTGAACCTGAAAATCATGAGGCATATAATAATCGTGGTGGCGTGTATCTCAATATCAATCAACTACAACTAGCCATGTACGATTTTAATAAAGCTCTTGAATTAAACCCAGGTTTTGCTGCAGTTTATTATAACAGAGCTATTTTATACGAGAAAGCAGGGATGCCTGATTCAGCATTATTTGATTATAACAGAGCCATTTTGCTTAAAAATGATTACGTACAGGCCTATAATTCAAGAGCCGTACTCAAAGGACGTGATTTTAAGCTGCTCGATGAAGCTCTCAGTGACTTGGATATGGCTATTAAAATTAAACCAGATATGCTGGAAGCTCATTATAACAAAGCATATATTATTCTTTTAAAAGGTGATACCATGTCTGCATGTAAAGACCTGAAAAACTTATTAGATAAAAATTATATGACTGCCAGTACTTTATATGATATGCATTGTAAGAGTGAACATGAATAACAAGGAACTACTCATAGCCACATCGTACCTGCCTTCTGTTTATTATGTAAATAGCATAATTAATACTGATTCATTACAGATAGAAGCTATGGAAAATTATCCTAAACAGACTTTACGTAACCGTTGCTTTATCTGTGCAGCTAATGGGGTTCTTTGCCTGACAATACCTGTGCAGAAAAAAAATACTCCTTTACAGCTTACAAAAGATATGTGTATCAATGATTCTTATAACTGGCAAAAAATTCATTGGACATCAATAATTTCTGCTTACAAGTCGGCTCCCTTTTTTCAGTTCTACGATTATCTTTTTGAACCGTTTTACAATAAAAAATATAAATTTCTGTTAGATTTTAATAACGAAATACTTGATGTGATTTTAAACAAAATACTGAAGCAAAATATAAGAATTAAAATGACTGAAGTATATGAAAATAATGTTGGCGATAAAGATTTGCGTTATCTTTGCAACGTAAAAACTTATGAAAATCAAAAATTGTATAATTACGAGGCAGAATATTATCAGGTTTTTGCAGCAAAAAATGGTTTTATAAAAAATACAAGTATTATTGACCTCATTTTTAATGAAGGCAATTGTGCCTTAGAATTTTTAAAGACAAGTGTTAAATGAAGCATTATTATTATGGTATTATAATTGAGTGAGACAGCACTAAGAATTATGAAAGCATCATTATACATATTATTATTATCATTATTTTTTTCCTTCTGTTTTTTATTTGAAACTCCCAAAGCCAATTCACAGGAAATACAGGGCATAACTGTAAGGGCTACTATTATTGATGGTGATACCGTGGCTTTTATGTCGCTGCCCGTAGTGCGGGTCTATGCTCCCAGAATTTTTAAAACCAAAAAGGAAGAACGCCAATGGAGTAAACTGGTAAAGAATGTGAAAAAAGTATACCCCTATGCTGTGTTAGCGGCAGATAAGATGAAGGAATACGAAGCTGTACTCATAACAGTCACCTCAGAAAAAGAAAAGAAAACTAAGATGAAGGCAGCCGAGGATGATTTGAAAAAGCAATTTGAAAAAGACATCCGTAACATGACTTTTTCGCAGGGGAAAATACTTATAAAACTTATCGATAGGGAAACTGGTAACACTTCTTACGGTATTGTAAAAGAATTCAGGGGTTCTTTATCTGCTATATTCTGGCAATCTATTGCCCGACTTTTTGGTGCCAACCTAAAAGATGAATATGATGCTGCTGGTGAGGATAAGATGATTGAAGAAATA
>CAZVOS010000323.1:0-4449 GCA_964628845.1 uncultured Bacteroidales bacterium
CATGCTCAGAAGCGAGGCCTGGGATTCCAAGAAGCTTATTTATAGAAAATAATGGAATTTTTGAAATTAATGCTTTTAACAACTGTGATAAATTCTGGTCGTAATTAGCTGGGGGTTTACAAGCATCTCTCGCCATATCAACGGAGTCGTTCATTAAAAAAATCCTGACTTCTTGCCCACTTTTTCTTAAGGTTTCTGCCAGACGTAAGCCATTCCATGTTACATCTGTGCTATCGTAGGGTTCACGATTGAAAATAATCAATATTTTTTCCATTATTAAGACTTATAATTTTTTTATGAGGTAAATGATTGCAATTCCTGCGATGATAAGTACTATCTGTAATAGTGATTCTTTAATACTCGTTTTTTTATGCATTTCGGGTATAAGGTCTGCAAGTGCAATATAAAAAAAACTGGAGGCCGAAAAAGCAAGAGCATAAGGTATTAAATTTTGCATGCTGCTTAAAAAGAAATAGGCCAATACACCTGTAATAATAGCAGCACTACCAGAAATCATGTTATATAATAAAGCTTTACGGCGGCTTATACCACCTTTTAGTAAGATGCCAAAGTCTGCCAATTCCTGAGGAATCTCATGAAAAATAACCGAAAAAGTTACGAAGATACCCAGTTCGAGCGATGTGAGAAATGAAGCAGCAATGACAATACCATCAATGGCATTATGAAAAGCATCACCAATAAGTATCATGGGTGCTATTGCATGAATATGTCTTTCGCAATCTTCTCTGCGACAAGTTCTCCAGAGAATTATTTTTTCTAAAACAAAGAAGAATAAAATGCCAAATAAAACTATGATAAGTACTTTTTGAACATCCATTAAAGCCATTGCTTTTGGGAGCATTCCTAAAAATGCAGCACCCAGTAAAGTGCCTCCAGCGAGATACATAAGCATTGTAGAAATTTTTTCCAGTTTCTTTTTTTCTGCAAATAGTATAAGACCTGCTAAAGCCACACTACCAATACTGCCTGCAGACAATGCCAATAGAACATATATTAACATTTCTTTTCTTATTGATTAAATACAACAAAACTTCCTTTTTCCACTCCCAGTAATTCTCCAATAACAAGACATTTAACCATAAGGAGGAAAAATATTTTTGGGTTATTCTCTTCTAATAATCCTTCCAGATTACCTTGTCCTTTTGAAATAATTAAATCGGCCGTTTTATAAATTTTTTTAAATTCATAACTGCATTCACTTAAGATAGTTGACGGAGCATCATTGCCGTTAGAAATAATCTGAGCGACTTTATTCATCCCAACTGCTTCAGCATCTAGTATTGTAGAATCATTTAACACAGGCATACCTCTTACGGCATAAAAGACTTGTTTGTTTTTCAGACATGATTCGATAAACAGTTTGTCGAAAACAATTTCTCCTGCATTATCACCAATAAATAAAATCTTATTCGCTTTTTTTAATCTGCTCTCCAAAATACTGCTGTCATTGATAGCAAAAGGTGCATTCAAAACTTCTTGAATGGTGTTATTAATGTCAAAATTGTTGTTAGCCCCATAATCCATTATATTTCCAGCAATTGACAAGCGAAGTGCCAGATTAAAAGGTTTATTGTCTTTTTTGACAAGAGGTTTCCATTTTTTATAAAGTTGCAGCGCTATGCTGTTACTTTCCATTTTTTCTTTTTCAAAAGGGTCATTAACACCAATAATTTCACGAAACCTTCTGTTTAAAATGGATTGAAATTTAGGTGGGTTTGCATCTGCATGCGATAATACACATTGTTCGAAAAACACATGGAACGATAAGTATTCGACAGTTTTAATTTTAAATTTTTCAAATAAATGCTGGTATGTTTTCTTAAAGCAAGACAGACACCTTTCATCAATATGTTTTTTTGCTTTAATGGCTGCAATTTCCATGATTGTGTTTGGTATCGTGATTACAATAGTTAGCACTTAACGACAACTTATTGGCAAGAAAGTCGGTAACCAATTCTTCAGGGTTTTTAATAGGAGCACCCACAAAAGCATTAATGTTTTGTTGATTAAACAGCATTATTGCTTGTTGTCCCATACCGCCTGCAATAACATCTGTTACACCAAATTGAGCTACCCATTTAGGGTACAAACCAGGTACATGTTCGGGGGGTGTTAATTCTTTGATATCAGTTATTTTGCTGTCTTTTACTGTTACAATGGCAAACTGTTCACAATGTCCAAAATGAGGACATAATACCCCATTTTCTAATGGGATAGCTATACATTTATTCATAATTTTAAAAATTAATTATTTTATTTTTTTAAAATAGTTTTTTCGACTTCTTCTTTGCTAAGTTGTTTTGTACAGAAAAACCAATCGTAGCATTTTAAATTGTCTTTACCTTCCATTCTTTCTTTTGCTACACCACAAGAGCCAGCAGTGGGTACTATGACGTCATCACCTGGTCTCCAGTCGGCAGGAGTGGCAATAGAGAAAGCATCAGCCGTTTGCAGGGCAATAACAGCACGATATAATTCTTCAAAATTTCTTCCTAAGCTAAGAGGGTAATAGATGATTGTACGAATAATCCCATTAGTGTCTATAATGAATACGGCACGTACTGCTTTGGTATTGCTTTCACCTGGCATCATCATGCCATATTTCATGGCTACTTCCATTGTAATGTCTTCAATAAGGGGAAATGTAACTTCAACATTTTTCATTCCTTTATATTCAATTTTTTCTTTGATGGTGCGTAACCAGGCAATATGACTGTATAAACCATCAACAGATAGGCCAACAAGTTTGCAGTTGGCTTCATTAAATTGTTTTTCCATGGTGGCAAAGGTCATAAATTCTGATGTGCATACAGGTGTAAAATCAGCAGGGTGGCTGAACAGTATGACCCAACTTCCTTTGTAATCGGATGGGAAATTAATGTTGCCTTGTGTTGTAACTGCTTTAAATTCGGGTGCTTTTTCGCCAATACGTGGCATGGTGTTTACTTTTTCTTCCATAATTTTATTTTTTTTTTGTTTATTATTTAATTATTTCCGCCTCTAAATCTGTTTCTTCTTCCAAGACCTCTGCCTCCTCCTTTTCCAAAACCGAAACCTCTGCCTCCACGTCCCCTTCCTAAACCAAACCCAAAATTAGTATTTTCTGAATTGTTGTCGTCATTTTCGAATGGATTTTCGTTAGGGTCTTTTATTTGTGTTTTTTTAGATGCCCCAAAATTGGTGCATTTGCCCATACGACGTCCTGTCATAGGGCCTTGTCCCATAGGACCCGTTTTGTCAAAACCAGGCATAATAACCTCCTCTTTTTTTAATTAATACTTTATTTTTTTTATGAATTGTTCTTCAAATAATTAACTCATACTTTTCCACTGTTACTTCTGTTGCCTTTTCCTTTTCCACCACCAACTTTACGGCGTTTTCCCATGCCTTTTCCAAGTTGTTTTGCTTTTTCATCGTCACTTATTTTAGAACATTTACCTAATTTACGTCCTGTGCCGGCACCTTTGCCTTCAGGACCTGTACCATCTAATTTTGGCATAACTTTATATTTTAATGGTTAAACATATTAATAATTTCTTTGATTTTTTTATCGGGGTCTTTTAAAATAATCATTTGTATTTTCAAACTATCAAGTATCGGCTTTATTTTCATACCAAATTCACCGGATATAATTTTAGAAATATGACGGGATGCAATCAATTGAACTGAAGCTGGACCAGCACCTGACTCAGCTTCTAAATTTGGATTTGGAATAAATTCAGTTGATTGGCTTTCTGTGTCGTAAATAACAAAATAAGCACAACGGCCAAAGCGTTGGTCGATTGTTGAATCTAGTGAATTCCCGGTTGATGTGATAGCAATTTTCATTTCTTTTCTTTTAAATTAATTATTTTTTATCTGTATTTTAATTTTCTTTTTCTTCTTAAAAGCACATTGCATTTAGGACATACCTCTTTACTACATGGATTTCCCAATTGATGTTGCTCTTCAAATCCACAGTTCGGACATACACATATGTCTTGTTTTAATATCGAAACAGCTTCTTGCTCTAATTCATTTGAGGTATAAGTAGCTATTTTAGGGCTATTACACAAAGGACAGTTATGAATATTTTTATCTTTCTCAGAATTGCTAAAAAAGCAATAACATTCTTCACAACGAAACCAATCTGAATCAAAATAAACCTTTCCACCTTCAATAACTATTGGTCTTCCTTCTACAAAAGCTGTTGCAATTTTTTGTCTTAACGAAGCATAGATACGTGTAAATGTAGGGCGGGATACACCCATAGTTATACATGACTGATGGTGATTCAATAAATCATAATCGCATAAACGTAGTGCTTCATATTCTTCGTAGTATAAATAAATGGGCTCTTTTTGGGTTTTTATATCAGGTCCGTATGGTTTAAACCCCTTTATTGATGGAGGGTTTGAAATTTTTCTTAAACGTTTGGTGCGTGGGCTC
>CAZVOS010000324.1:0-4448 GCA_964628845.1 uncultured Bacteroidales bacterium
AAAACAATAACTTTTCAAAAATATGATAGCTCGAATGCTCCTGTAAACCATCCTATTAATTTAAAGCAAATTAAAATAAGTAAAAACTACGGCTTAGTTAAAACACTTAATTTTTATTTTTTCCCTGATTTACAAACCAATAGCTGGCTAAACGAAGATGTTACAGAATTTACCTTAATTGGCATGGATAATCCTATAGCAGGTGTGCAAAATATTACATGGGATAAAGTGTTTGATTTTGATGTTGATGATGAATTACACACAGAATATGATTATAGTCACATGTTACCTCCTCCTTCTCAAAGTTTAAATATTGAAACAACGAGAAAAGTCATTGCAAAAATATTTTCTGGGGATACTATAATTTACACATTTGAACGTAAACAACTCAGTGTTCAAACAGACCCAAATGGTACAACGTCTTCAGTTCTATGGGATACCATTACGTTAAAAATATTTCCCAATCAAATGTTCGCCAACCTTCCTAATAAGCCCGTTTCTGTTAACTCCGAATCTTTTACCTATAAGATGCGTCATGGTACTGTAGTTTCGAAAACAGAACCAAGTGTTTACGAGAGGTTTTTGGGTAATAGTACAGATTCCTGCCTAAACGAACTTATTGCTGATGGCTGTTTCCCTGAATATGAATACATGGAAGGTTTGGGAGGACCATATTATAGTTGTTCCTACTTTTCAACAAGCGAATGCAATGTGTTGGTATATTATAAAAAAAACACAACAACGTGGGGAACACCTTTAATTATACCTGTTGCTGTTGATGAGAAAACTGACATCAAAACTGATTTTGAAGTATTTCCGACAATTGTTACTGAAACTTTTACTGTGAATACAACGGATTCAAATACACCTTACATTTTAAGTATTTTTGATATTTGTGGAAGGTTCATTACAGAATATCAAGGGTTTACAAATAAAAAGGATTTTTATAATGATATAGGGTTAAAAGGTTTGTACTTTTATCAGTTAAAATCAAATAATGGAAAAACTAAAATCGGGAAAATAATTTTTCAATAACTCACTTCTATGGAAAAGACACCCCAAACACTTAACGAACTGCCCAATATTAGTTCTAACTTAGCCAAAAAGCTTATTAAAGCTGGTATTACTACACCCAGCATGCTTAAAGAAGCGGGTGCCGAAAACGTCTTTATACGCTTGTACACTTTAGATAAAAATTCTTGCATCAATATGCTTTATGCTCTAGAAGGTGCTATACAGGGTATCAGATGGCACAACTTACCAATGGTACGAAAAGAAGAACTGAAATCATATTATAAAAATATTACCTGATTTTACTGCAATTTAAATAAATATAATGAAAATAACAAAACACAATCTGCAACGTAAAACGCCAAAAACTTCTTCAAAAAAGTCGGGACAACCTCCGGGTACACTTGTTTACACAGGGCAAAACGCCAATACAGACGTAAAAATTACATTGTTTACTTATAAAGGCGATTTTTACATGGAAAAAAATATGAAACAGAATGATGATTTCAATATCGACATGAAACCTGAATTCAATTACTGGCTCAATATAGATGGCATTCATAATATTGATGTGGTAAGCAAAATCGGCAATCATTTCAATATCCACCCCCTTATTCTTGAAGATATTACCCATAACATCCAACGCCCAAAACTCGAAAACTACGACAACTACCTCTATTTTGTCATCCGTAATCTATCTTATAACGAAGACACTATGGAAGTGTCGAACGAACAGATTAGCATTATACTGGGCAGTAATTATATTGTTAGCTTTAATGAAGATACAGACCCCACCTTCGAAAACGTAAGAGAACGATTGCAGAAAGGAGGCCCGAAAATGCGAAACGGTAATTGTGGGTATCTGGCCTATGCCCTTATAGATTCAATTGTGGACAACTACTTCCTTATTCTCGAAAAGATGGGAGAAGATATCGAAGAGCTTGAAGATGTTTTGATTTCAAACCCAGGTAAAAATGATTTACAGAAAGTGCACCGCCTGCGTAGTCAACTCATCCTTCTTCGTAAATCTGTTTGGCCTCTTAGAGAAGTATTAAACAATATTCTTCGCGAAAACAACAACTTTATCAGTGAAGACACAATCATATACCTACGCGATGTATATGACCATAGTATTCAGATAATAGAAACCATAGAATCGTACAGGGAAATGGTCATTGGCATGCTCGATGTTTACCTCTCAAGCATGAGCAACAAAATGAATCAGATAATGAAAGTCCTTACAATAATCTCAACTATTTTTATACCACTTTCCTTCCTCGCCGGTGTCTATGGAATGAACTTCCTTCATTTTCCTGAAATCGGAACAATATGGATGTACCCTTGGGGTTTCTGGGGAATTTCATGCATTATAACACTTACCATGCTTGCTTTCTTTAAAAAGAAGAATTGGTTATAAACCCCAACTTTTTATTATCTTCCTTTATATCAAGCATTTAATACAATAGTTGCTATATAGTCCAAAGGATATACTGCAATATCTACCTTAAAATTCATATAAATGACATTTCAATTTTAAAATATTTTTTTATTTATATAAAATCTAATAATTATTTATATATTTTTGTTCTATAATAATTACATTTTATTTTAAAATTTTATGAAAACATTTATATATACTTTTTTACTCGTTGTTGCAGTGCAACTCTCACATGCACAGATAACTATTTACAACACTTCCAACACAGGACTACTCAGCAATAACATCAGTGCCATTGCCATGGATTCGCAAAACAATATATGGTTTGCAAATTACGAAACTGGTGTTACTAAATATGATAATAGTACATGGACTACATATACAACTGCAAACAGCGGATTGATTCATCAGGCAGTTCATATACTGGCTGTTGATGCCCAGGATAATATCTGGATTGGCACTTGGGAAGGACTTTCGAAATTTGATGGGACCACTTGGACAAATTACAATACAGCTAATGGTTTGGTGGGGAATAATGTATTGTCTATTGCATTTGACACTCATGGAAATAAATGGATTGGCACCAGTGGAGGAGTCTCAAAATTCAATGGCACCACATGGACTAATTATACACTGTTTGACAGTGGACTGGCCGACAGTTCTGTTTATGCCATAGCCATCGACAGTGCGGACAATAAATGGTTCGGCACTATGAAAGGAATATCAAAATTTGATGATGTAAACTGGACTACTTACTTAAGCAATCAAGAAATTACATCTATTGCTGTGGACACACAAAACAGGATTTGGGTAGGCACAGGAACTACGCCTGGTGGCGTACCCCAGATGGGTGCTTTTATGTTCGATGGCAACAACTGGACATCCTATTTAGTGGGTGAAATATATACGGATACAATTATTAAAACTGTTGTTATAGACCCCCTCGGCAATATTTGGTTTGGAGGCGACATGGGCGTTTCTATGTACGATGGTTCAACATTTACAATTTATAACAACTTAACAACACCAGGTTTTACAGGTAACAATTTTAAATCTATTGCCTTTGATTCCCAAGGGAATAAATGGTTTGGACATAATTATGGCGTAATTGTATTGTCAAATTGCGGCGTACCTCTACCAAAAGATATTTGCTACGTGGAGTTTGACACAACAACAGCAAAAAACAAAATTACATGGGATGGCAATTTACCTGTCAACATCGATTCCATAAAAATATATAACGAAACTTCCACCAATGTATGGACGCTTATAGGTACAGTACCTGCAACTCAAAATCATTTTATTGATATGAACTCCAACCCTTTTAACCAGTCGTACAGTTATAAAATTGCTGCCCTAGATACATGTGGTAACATATCAGATTTTTCAACTTCACATACCACCATAACACTTCTTGCTGCTTATGACCAGGGCTCAAATGCCTATGGCTTTACATGGTCACCCTATCAGGGACTTCCTGTAGCCAATTATCTCCTTTATGGTATCATGGCTAATGGCACACAAACACTTATTGGCTCAGTACCAGGCAATCAGTATTTTTACAATTATACAAATCCTTATGCTGGCTTTGTACATTACCTTATTGGTTTCAACACAAGC
This sequence comes from uncultured Bacteroidales bacterium, assembly GCA_964628845.1. GTDB lineage: Bacteria > Bacteroidota > Bacteroidia > Bacteroidales > PXBB01 > JAKIYU01. The sequence goes on from CAZVOS010000324.1 coordinate 4,070, forward strand.
CCCTGCGGAAGTAAAACCGATTATCTCATCAAATCTAACTGGGTACAAACACCCAGCGCTATTGAAAAAGCTGAACTGAATATGAACGATTTTCTGATTTATCCAAACCCTTCAGATGGTAATATGACTATTACTAACCCCAAAATCAATAATGGAATTTACAAAATGTTGATTAAAAATGCAAAGGGAGAACTTGTTTTAAGTTCTTGTTTTGATTTTTCAAAACAAAATAGAACCATCAACCTAAATGAACTGAACAATGGCATATATTTTATCACTTTACAAAATAATAATAAAGTGTTTAGCTTTAAAATAATTGTTCAGTAATAAAAATTTAATTCAAAATTTAACTTATAAAAATTTTATAAATATCTTTGCA
>CAZVOS010000325.1:0-4437 GCA_964628845.1 uncultured Bacteroidales bacterium
AAAATGTGATTTTTTCATTAAACCACACGACCTCTTTTTAGAAACAGGAGATATTGTTGCTGTAGAAGCGAGTCCAGGACACGACATAGGCATTGTAAATGCTCTTGGAAGAATAGTTAAGTTAAAACTTAAAAACAAAAAACAAAAAACTACAGCAGAAAATTTTAAAAAACTCTACAGACGTGCAAAGGCAACAGATATTGACAAATGGATTTCGGCCGTTGAGCAGGAAGAGAATACAAAAATGAGAGCCAGAGCTTTTGCAAATGACCTTAACTTAAAAATGAAAATAAGTGATATTGAATATCAGGGCGATAAAACAAAAGCCATTTTTTACTACACCGCAGACGAAAGGGTTGACTTCAGAGAACTTATCAAGTGTTTTGCAGAGGCATTTTCGGTAAGGGTCGAAATGAAACAAATAGGGGTACGACAAGAAGCCAGCCGCATAGGTGGCATAGGTTCGTGCGGAAGAGAACTTTGCTGTTCAACATGGTTAAACAGCTTCAAATCTGTTTCTACCAGCACTGCCCGCACACAACAATTATCTCTTAACCCTCAGAAACTTGCAGGACAATGCTCTAAACTTAAATGTTGTCTTAATTTCGAAAATGATATCTACATCGAAGCCCTCAAAGAATTTCCACAATCGACTATAAAAATAAAAACAAAAAGCGGAGAAGCCATTTCCCAAAAAATTGATATCCTTAAAAAAGTCATCTGGTTTGCCTACGAAAATGAACCGGATACGCTTTATTCTGTTCCATTAAAAAAAGCACAAGAGATTATTGAACTTAATAAAAAACAAATTCTGGCCGATGACCTTGAAAAAGAAGCGACAGAACATACTACCAAATCAAATTTTATCAATTATTTTAACGAAGAAGATGATATCAGCCGTTTCGATAAAAAATAATTTTATCTCTTGTTTATCTTTCTTACAAACACTTTCTTCTGTTTTATTACTTCTATTTTTAGTATCCTGCGACAACAATAAAATATTCGAAAAAAATACAAATATTTATAACTCCAAATGGCATGCCCTCGAAATCATTCCCTTCGATGTTTTAATAAACGACACTGTAACTCCTTATAATTTCTATATAAATATCCGCAACAATACAGATTACAGCTACAGTAATCTGTACCTGTTTATGACTACAATATATCCCGACAAAGAAATATCGAAAGATACTATTGAGTGTATCATAGCTGACAAAAATGGAAAATGGTTTGGTAATGGCATAGGCAAATACCGTTTTTTGAGTTTAGAATTAGGTAAAAACATAAAATTCCCTCAAAAAGGTACTTATACTTTTCAATTTGAACAAGCCATGCGTACAGATACACTCGAGAATATAACTGATATCGGCATACGAATAGAAAAATCAAGTTTATAATAATGAGCAAAAAAAAGAAAACACCTGATAATAAAAAATATGTAAAACGATTTTGGGTTTTTGTGACCAGTATGTGTCTTTTAATTGTTTTACTCTTTTCATTTATTTCATTAGGATGGCTTGGTTTTATGCCTTCATTTGAAGAGCTTGAAAATCCTAAGAGTAATTTGGCTTCACAGATTTATTCTTCCGATGGTGTACTCCTAGGTACTTATTACATCGAAAACCGTTCAAATGTTAATTATTCCGAAATAAGTCCGAATGTAGTAAATGCCCTAATTGCTACCGAGGACATACGGTTCGAGAAACATGCCGGCATTGATTATAAAGGTATCTTTAGAGCCATAGTTAAAAGTTTAATTCTTTCCGACAAATCATCAGGAGGAGGCAGTACCATTACTCAACAACTGGCAAAGAATCTCTTCCCTCGTAAACCTAATGCATCAAAATTTGAAATCATTCTTATTAAACTTAAAGAATGGGTAACCGCCATAAAGCTTGAAAAAAATTACAGCAAACAGGAAATTATAGCCATGTATCTGAACACTGTTGATTTCGGCAGCCATGCTTATGGTATAAAATCAGCAGCAGCCACCTTTTTCAATACTTCACCCGACTCACTCAAGATACAAGAAGCTGCCGTTTTAGTTGGTTTACTTAAAGCACCCACCTGGTTCAGCCCTGTCAGAAACCCCGAAAGGTCATTTGGAAGACGCAATGTTGTTCTCGCTCAAATGCAAAAATACAACTTTCTGACAGAACAGGAATTTGACTCCATTTCGCAACTTCCTATTGATGTATCCGAATATAGAATTACAGACCACCAGACAGGTTTAGCCACATATTTCAGAGAATATCTGCGTATGCAACTCATAGAATGGTGTAAAAGCAAAGAAAAACCCGATGGCGGAAATTATAATCTATACAAGGATGGTTTACGCATTTATACAACTATAGATTCCCGCATGCAAAAATATGCCGAAGAATCAGTAACTGAGTACCTTGGCAATGAACTCCAACCACAATTCTTCGAACACTGGAAAAATCACAAGAATGCACCCTTCGACCGCCATCTCAGCGATGATGATATTAAAAAATTACTCCGCCTTGCTATTAAAAGGTCTGAACGATACCGACAACTTAAAAGTGAAGGCATTCCTCCAGAATATATTGAACAGGTATTTAAAACCCCTGTTCCCATGACAATATTCTCATGGAAAGGAGAGATTGATACCGTTATGAGTCCTTTAGATTCCATTATCTATTATAAACATTTCTTAAATGTTGGTTTAATGTCTATGGAACCAAGTACAGGACATGTTAAAGCTTATGTGGGGGGCATTAATTACAAGCATTTCAAATGGGACCACGTTAAACTCAGTAAACGACAGGTTGGCTCTACTTTTAAGCCCTTTGTATATACACTTGCCATGCAGGAAGGAGAATTTTCTCCCTGTTCTAAAGTTCCCAATGTGCCAGTAACTTTCGAGGATTATCAGGGAAAAAAATGGACTCCCCGTAACTCCAACGATGCACGCGAAGGAGAAATGGTTACACTTAAATGGGCTTTGGCCAATTCGGTTAACTATATTTCTGCTTACCTCATGAAACGCTATTCGCCACAAGCAGTGGTTCAGATTGTCCGCAAAATGGGTGTAACAAGCCCTATTGACGAAGTCCCTGCTATTTGTCTCGGAGCTACGGATTTAACCGTTTACGAAATGACAGGAGCCAATAGTACTTTCGTTAATAAAGGTGTATATGTAGAGCCCATTTTTGTAACACGTATCGAAGACAAAAAAGGAAATATCATCGAAACATTCGTCCCTAAAACCCAAGAAGCCATGAACGAAGAAACCGCATATCTTATGATTGAACTAATGAAAGGGGTTGTTGAAAGTGGAACAAGTGTACGCTTAAGATATAAATATGGTCTACAAAATCCTATCGCAGGGAAAACAGGCACCACCCAGAATAATTCTGATGGATGGTTTATTGGACTTACGCCAGAACTTGTAACAGGAGTATGGGTAGGTGGAGAAGACCGCAGTATTCATTTCCGTACAATTACATTCGGGCAGGGCGCTCACATGGCATTACCAATATGGGCTATATATATGAAAAAAATATATGCCGACACTAAACTAAAAATCAGTCAGGGCGACTTCGAAAAACCTACTAACGAACTAAAAGTAGAAACCGATTGCAATAAATTTGAACAACAAAACAATTCAAAAGAGCCAATTTTATGATAGATATTGAATTTTATTTCGACCCCGTTAAAATTGATATGAATAATTCAATTGATGAAAATTCACCTCTGCAAATGGGAAATAAGATTATTAAATATGATACTAAAAACAAATTCCCCGTTCTCACAGATATTAATATTGCAATTCTTGGTGTTAAAGAAGACAGACATGCAATTCAAAATACAGGATGTGCAGAAGCCCCTGATATTATACGGCAATTCTTTTACGAACTATATCCAGGAAATTATAACAATAAAATTGCTGACCTTGGAAATATAATACCTGGTAATACACCTGAAGATACATATTTTGCTCTCAGTACTGTAGTTGCTGAACTTATTAAAAACAAAATTATTCCTGTGATTTTGGGAGGAAGTCAGGATTTGACTTATGCCAATTATATGGCATACGAACAATTAGGCCAAATCATAAACATTGCTTCTATTGATGCTTCTTTTGATGTCGGACACGAAAATAAGGAAATTTCATCAAAGTCATTCCTAAGTAAAATAATACTTCACCAACCCAGTTGTCTTTTTAATTATACCAATATTGGGTATCAAACTTATCTTGTTGACCAGCAGGCCATCAACCTAATGTCAAATCTTTTTTTTGACACATACAGACTGGGCAATATAAGAGAAAACTTAGAAGAAGCTGAACCTTATATACGCAACTGTGATATGCTCAGTTTTGATATTACATCTATCCGAATGTCCGATGCACCAGGTAATGCATACGCTCTTCCTAACGGCTTCTACGGTGAAGAAGCATGTCAAATTGCC